>CAYVPX010000010.1:0-3614 GCA_964453935.1 uncultured bacterium
AAAAAGGTGAAAAAATTGGAAAAATTATCAAAAAAATGTTATAATACAAAATAAAAATGGGAGGTACTATGAACGTAAAGCGGATACTTATCTTTTTATTAATACTTTCATTTTCATGGGGTTGTAATATCAATCTTTTTTCACCTTTTCATAATGCTGATAATGATACTTCTTTGCAATCATTATTAGCAGATGGGAATGCTGCATTAGAGAATAATAAATATGAAGATGCAATGAAATATTTTCAAAAGGCAATGGATCGTTACCCGACATCAGGGAAAGCTCGTATAGGATATAGCGCTGCCTATGTTGGTTTTAAGAATCTGGATATGCTGAAATTAATAAATATATTGTCCGACGATACTACATCTGATACCGATCCGCTTTTTTCTGGTTCTGATTTGCCTTTTTATAAGGATGTTTCAGGCGTTGTGCAGGAAACACTTCTACCCATTTACAAAGGTAAGTGTGATATGTCGAAAAATGACGGTGAGGCAAATTCAGACCTTGCTTTTACAAGTATCCTTTTAGGTTCACTGGTAGTTTTTGATGCTAACCAAAATGGAAGTTTTAATGATAATTGCGATATTTTATATCTTGGACATGATATGAATGTTTATGGTTTTGACAAATTTCCCTCTTTATCAAGTGCCGATAGAGATAGTATTGTAAATAATATAAATACTGATCTGGATAGGGTTATTTACTATATTAATATTTCCACAACTGCAATAAACAGAGCGGTCAATGTTATGGATCTTGATACGGATAAGCCGGATCTTTTAACGAATGTTAACGACATTGCCGGAACAGTGGCACATCAAATTAATTATTATCGATATAAAGATGGTATTGACAATGATGGGGACGGATTGATTGATGAGGAGATCATTAACGGAATTGATGATGATGGCGATGGAATGGTTGATGAAGATTCCGGGGGACATATATGAAAAAGTTCCTTTTAATACCTTTACTCCTTTTTTCGTTTTTAGTATATAGTGAAAATTATATTGAAGGTTTCGATTCGTTCTCACTTGCAACAGGAAATTCTTCAATCACTTTTTCACCTTCATTGGAGAGCTTTTATATGAACCCTGCCAATTCCACTTACTTTGAAAGTGGTGCTTTTAAAGTATTCATACCCGTTCTATATTTCAATGAAGAAGGTTGGGATATTGCGAAATATTATATGGACAATAAATCACGGTTTTCAGGCAATTTTGATCCCTTAAAGGATCTTGATTGGAGTGAAGTGGAATATCTCCTTTCAAAGGATCCCTTTGTTTCATTACAGTTACCTTTAAATTTCTATATCTTAACCAAACCTGATAAATGGGGCATACAAACACTTTTCGGATTATCAACCTATGCAAAATTAGAAACATCAATAATAAAAGGTGTCATCCCTCCCATAACCTCGACAGTAGATGCGCAGCTTATAGGTGATATTGTAGTACCGTTTTCCATAAGTAAAAAATTCAAATTATTTAAAAAAACAGTGAGTTTGGGGACAACATTTAAATATATACATAGAGAGAAGGTCTATGTTGATGAAAAATTAGTTCCGGAATTGATGAATTATGAGCCCTTGCTTTATAATGGTGATTCATTTGGTGTTGATATGGGTGCAATTGTAGAATTCAATGACCATATGTCAGGTGGATTTTCTGTTACCGATCTTGGTTACTCAAAATTTTCTTGGACAGCGACAAAATTAGATAAGAGTAATACAGAACCATTACCAATAGATATTCCAAAATCCTTTATAAAACCAAGATTGAACCTGGGATTTACATTTTTCCCTGAAATCAAGGGATTGACAAGGGCAATTGATAATAATTTTATTTCAATATCTCTAAACGATATTTGGGGACCGAGCGATCATTTTATGAATCATCTGAAGATCGGTTTGGGAACAAGGATCGTAAAGGTATTTAATTTATTTATGGGTATAAACGGTGGCTATCCCACTGCAGGATTTGATATAGATCTTTGGATTTTCCATATGACATACTCTTATTTTGTAAAGGAATTGGGAAAATTCCCAGGTCAAATACCGGATAGAAGGCATATGTTCTCTATATCGTTTTCAGGTATTAGAAGGATAACCCCAAGAGAGGACCGTTTCAGACCAAAAAAGATTGAAAAGAAAAAGATAAAAAAGATAGAAGCGAAAGAGTCGCAAATAGAAAGAAGTAAGATTCAAAACAAAGAAGATCAAGAAAAACTGAAGAAAAAAGTTACGATGGAGCAGAAATTGGCAGAACAAAAACGTTTGGAAGAGGAGAAAAAGCAAAAAGAAATTGAGCAAATGAAGAAAGAAGCAGGAAGCGAATTAAAGAAAATGGAAAAACCGAAAACAGAGACCAAACCGGAAACAAAAAGTGAAACGGTAACTAAACCCGCCATTGTTGAAGAAGAAATCGTTGAAAAAAGTGTTCCAAAAGAACAAATTATTGAGGAGAAATCAGTTCCGAAGGTAAAGGTTGTCGAAAAAGAAGTAATACCGCAGTCATTGAAAAAATATAATGCCAAGATTGATAAAAAGAGAATAAAATTGATTTTGAATATTTCATTTCCATCCGGAAAATCAGAATTAACGGCCTCTGCAAAATCAGAATTAGAGACGGTATATCTTGGTATAAAAGACATGAAAGGTAAAATATTTATTAATGGATACTCAGATTCCTCCGGACCTAATAATTTAAATTTGAGGCTTTCACAATTAAGAGCAGAGGAGGTTAGAGTTTATTTTATTAAACATGGTATAGATCCCTTGAGAATAAAAGCAACAGGATATGGTGAAACAAATCCTATTGCTACGAATGAGACCAGAGAAGGGCGATCAAAAAACCGAAGGATTGAAATAATTATACAAAGGTAGGTGTATGAAATTAGAATATGGGGTTGTTACAGATATTGGTAAAAAACGTGAGATCAATGAGGATTCTCTCTTGGTACTGTCAAAAGAGAATGTTTTTGTTGTCGCCGATGGTATGGGTGGCCATTATGGTGGAGAAATAGCAAGTAATCTTGCGGTTGACATTTTAAAAAGGGAATTTGAGAAACATATTAAAGAATTGGATCTCAATGATATGAAAGATGTAATGACAAAAATGGACGGAATGATAAATGCTGCAAACAAAGCAATAATTGATCATGCGAAAAAATCATCTTTTAATAATGATATGGGTACTACCGTTGTTGGATCAGTATTTTTCAAGGATACTGTATTGACATTTCATGTTGGTGATTCCCGAGCATATCTTTATAGGGAAAATGAATTATTTCAAATATCGGTTGATCATAGCTGGATAAATGAACAATTACGCTTTAATAAAATTTCTACAAAGGAGGCAAAGGGGCACAAATGGAAAAATGTTATCATGCGCGCTCTGGGAACTAAAAAAGTTATATTACCGGAGTATAACTACTTGAACACCTCCAGTAGTGATATTATTGTTCTGTGCTCCGACGGATTAAGTGATATGGTAAATGATAAAATGATAAAAAAGATCATTGAAAAAAATCAAGATGATCCGCAAGCGGCTGCTAATAAACTTCTTGAAGAAGCTTTGAAAAAAGGCGGCTTGGATAATATTACAATTATA
>CAYVPX010000010.1:3714-15016 GCA_964453935.1 uncultured bacterium
AATATTGTGAAGATATTCGATCTTGTAGGTGAAGAGAATGAGTTCTTAATGGTTATGGAATATATTAAGGGGAAGAATTTACGAAGTGTGCTGAGAAAGGTTGCAAAAGCAAAGATCAGTATGTATCCTATTGCATTAAAAATAATTTCTGATGTTTTAAAAGGGCTTTCTTTTGCTCATAATTTATCGGATATTAACGGTAAAAAATTAAATATTATTCATAGGGATATGTCTCCGCAAAATGTAATGATCTCTTATGAAGGTGAAGTAAAGATAATGGATTTTGGTATTGCCAAAGCAGCAGATAGTTTTGAAGAGACCAGAACAGGTGTTCTAAAAGGTAAAATGAGTTATATGTCGCCTGAACAGGCAATGGCACGACCTATTGATATAAGATCTGACCTATATTCTGTTGGTATTATGCTATACGAACTTTTAACCTTAAAAAAATGTTTTTCAAGCAAGGGTGGAAACTTATTGAATAAGGTTCAAAATGGTGAATATATCCCCATTGATAAAGTTCTTCCTGACTTTGACCCCGAACTTGTCGCAATTGTTAAAAAATCACTTTCTTTTGCCAAAGAAGATAGATACCAAACTGCATTAGAATTTCAAAAAGATATTGATGATTATATATACAAAAAAAGGTTTTCACAAAACAAAATGAATATTTCACTTTTTATGCATAATATTTTTAATGAGGAAATGAAAATAGAATATAAAGAATTGGCTCAATTAAATAAAGATGTGGCAAAAATCCCATATTTTGGTGAAAAGGATGATATGAATAAGAGAAAAGTAAAAACATATATAGATGAACCCACCGGTCGTTCAATTAAACATAAAAAAGGAAGTTTTATAATTACGTCCTTGAAAATATTCTTAAATATATTTTTAATGCTTTTAGCTCTATTATTGCTCTTTGACCTATTATTTTCCAGCTATTATAAGGATTTTATTGGTAGTTTTCCTTTTAGTGAAAATATAAAAAAATATTTGGTGTACCGTCCTCATTTTATTCCTAAGATTGATTTAATACCCTATGCAACATATAAAACTGTGGAGGTTAAAATCCCGCACAAAAGAATAAAATTCAATTTTCAGCCGGAACCCGTTGATTTGATTGTAAAAGATTCAGATTCAGAAACGGTATATAAAACAATGAAAGAAACCACAAGGATTTATTCAATAAATATTTTATCAAGGAAAAGATACCATTTGACATTTGAGAGGAGCGGATATATAGATCAATATAAAACAATCGATTTAACATCTACCAATACCCCACCATTTCTTGTCAAATTAAAGGAAAAAAGTTCAACACTTAATTTTACATTTAAACCTGAGGATAGCATGCTTTATATTGATGGTAATCTTAAAAGTGATACATCCCCATATTCCTTTATATATAATCCTATTTCCGATACATCTGTGCATATTGTAGAATTAAAACATGATGGGTATATATCATATAAGAGAACTATTGTTTTTTCCGGCGATTCCAAAACAATCCCGATTAAACTTGATATTAAGACCGTTGGGATCACATTTAAATTGATCCCTTGGGGTAAAGTATATGAAAACGGCAAGCTCGTTGGTTTGGTAAATAAGAACAGCAGTTTAACACGAACAATTCAAGCGGGAAAACACACATTCACATTTCGTTATCCCGACAATGACATGAAAAAAACATATACTTACAATATTCAGAAAACAAAAACAATTACCGTAAATTTTGTCAAGATCTTCGGGAAACTTATTGTAACGTCTTACCCCAATAACGCCTCTGTTTTTATAGATGACAATCTTCGAGGAAAAACACCTTTAAATATCCCACTTAAAAAGGGTTATCACCATATAGTTGTTTTTATGGATAAATACTCAAAATATGATAAATATATTACTGTCAAATCAGGAAAGGAATATCAGATAAATTGTGTATTAACACCAATAGATGAAAATTAAATTCAATCCATTCATTACTCTGAAAATACTGTTTGATATATTAATATCTATTTTATGCTACTATCTCTCATATTTTATTAGGCATGGTGTGTTTTTAAGTGTGAATTCGGAACATTTTTCGGAATATGCGGATCTGTTCCTATATGTGTTCATTATTCAAATGGTATCGTATATGATTACCGGTATGTATAAGCATAGAAGGCCTTTTTTTTCTTTGGATGAATTAAAATATACATTTAATGGTGTATTCTTAGCATTTATATTAACGATTTTTTTGATCTTTGCCAGCAAAGGGTATCTTTATTCAAGAGCAGTTGTAATTCTTTGGTTCGTTTTTATCTATGTTTTCATTTCTTTGAGTCATTTTATTATATCAAGAATAGAATCCGGTTATTATATAAAAGGTAAATATTTAAAGAATGTTGCTATCATAGGTGTTGATAAAAATGCTTATGAGATTAAAAGAAAGTTGGAAAAATACCCTACACAAGGAATGAGGTTCCGCGGTTTTATATGTACCGATAAAAAGAGAAGAAGGCATGTAAAAAATTTATTGGGGAATCTGAATGAATTAGGTTCTATTATTAGAAAATATAATTTATCGGAAATTATCATTGCTGATCAGAAATTAGATGATGAAACAAAATTTTTAATTGTGAAATCAGGTTTTAAAAGCAATATAAAAGTTCTCATAGTTTCAAATATTTTTGAATTGATGATGGGCAGTCTTTCAATTACTGAAATATATGGTATTCCCACCATTACTCTTGCTAAATCACCCATACGAGGTATAAACTTTTTAATAAAGAGATTAATGGACATAGTTTTGTCGTTTTTATTCATAGTACTCATTTTTCCTTTTTTTATTATTATTGCACTCGCTATTGTCATTGACAGTAAGGGTCCAATATTCTTTAAACAAATGCGTGTTACAAAGCATGGAAAAATATTCAAGTGTTTGAAATTCAGATCCATGATCGTAAATGCAGAGGAGCTAAAGGGCACCATTGCGCATCTTGATGAAAAAAAGGACGGTCCTATATTTAAAATAAAAAATGATCCGAGAATTACTCGTATAGGTAGATTTTTACGGAAATATTCTTTGGATGAACTTCCGCAATTTATAAATGTTCTAGTTGGAGATATGTCCATTGTGGGACCTCGTCCCCCTATACCAAAAGAAGTTGAAGAGTACACTCAAAAACAGTTAGAACGTCTGAAGGTTAAACAAGGAATTACCGGGTTATGGCAGGTTTCAGGGCGGTCCGAACTTTCATTTCAGGAAATGGTAAATCTTGACATTTTTTATATAGAGCATTGGACATTATGGCTGGATATTAAAATAATATTAAAAACAATCCCTGCGATATTATCATCAAAGGGAGCATATTAGGAGTATATTTATGAAAATAAGTGTTATTGGAACAGGTTATGTTGGTTTGGTAACATCTACATGTTTTGCAGACCTTGGAAATAAGGTCATTGGTGTTGATATTGATAAAGACAAAGTCGAAAAATTAAGACGTGGAATTTCACCCATTTATGAACAAGGTTTAACCGAGCTACTTAAAAAAAATTTAAAAGAAGGGCACCTTGAATTTACCATGGATATTAAGTATGCTGTTAAAAATAGTGATATTATCTATATTGCAGTTGGAACACCCCAAGGTGAAAAAGGTGAAGCAGATCTTCAATATTTGGAATCAGCAATTGATAATATTTCAAAATACCTTGATCATGAGATTATAATTGTAAATAAAAGTACTGTTCCGGTGGGTACAGGAAATTATGTTAAGAAAATGCTCCTTGACAGGCATATTTCCCCTAAAATGTTCAGTGTTGTCTCAAATCCCGAATTTTTGAAAGAGGGTAGTGCAATAAATGATTTTATGTATCCTGACCGTGTGGTAGTTGGCTCAGACAAAAAGGAAGCTTTGGAAACAATAGCAAATCTCTATAAACCAATTACATCTAATATTATTAAAACAGATATTTTATCAGCTGAAATGATAAAATATGCTTCCAATGCGTTTTTAGCAACAAAGATCTCATTTATTAATGAAATATCCAATATTTGTGATAAGGTGGGAGCAAATGTGGAAGAGGTTGCAAAAGGTATGGGACTTGACAAAAGGATAGGCAATAAATTTTTAAATGCCGGTATTGGTTATGGTGGCTCATGTTTTCCAAAGGACACCTTAGCATTAATAGATATAGCTAAAAAAGCAGGGTATGAGTTCCAGATATTAAATAAGGTCGTAGAGGTGAATAAAAAGCAAAGGGTAATTTATCTTGAAAAGGTCAGAAAGCAATGTAAAGAATTGAGAGGGAAAAAATTAGCCGTCTGGGGATTAGCATTTAAAGATAATACGGATGATATGAGAGAATCACCTGCATTGGATATAATACCGTATTTATTGGAAAATGGTGCGGAGGTCTTTGCCTATGATCCTATTGCCACAGGAAATGCTAAGAAACTACTACCTGAAGGGATTAAATATGCTAAGGATAGATATAATGTAATGGACGGTTGCGATGCTCTTTTAATATTAACCGATTGGAAGGAATTTATTGAGGTTGATTTCAATATTATTGCTGAAAAGTTGAAGGGTAAAGTTATTATTGATGGAAGGAATATATATTCAAGAGAAAAGGTTGAATCTTTTGGTATTAAATACATTGGTATGGGCGTATGAGAAAAATTATTATTACCGGTGCTGCCGGATTTATTGCATCACATTTGGTAGAACGTTTATTGAACGAAGGAAATGAAATTATAGGTATTGATAATCTAATAACTGGCAATATTAAAAATATTAAACCATTCTTTGAAAATAAAAATTTTAGATTTATTCAGCATGATATTTCAAAACCCATTTATTTTAATGAGGATATTGACCAGATATACCATTTAGCATCTCCTGCCTCACCAATTGATTATTTAGAATTTCCTATCCAAACATTAAAGGTCGGTGCCTTGGGAACGCATATTGCTTTGGGAATAGCTAAAGAACATAATGCAGATTATTGTATTACCTCTACCTCCGAAGTGTACGGAGATCCATTAGTGCACCCGCAGAAAGAGGACTATTGGGGGAATGTTAATCCAATTGGTCCCCGTGGCGTTTACGATGAATCAAAAAGATACGCAGAGGCAATTACGGAAGCATATAGAAAATATCATGGTGTGAAAACCCATATTGCAAGGTTGTTCAATACATATGGGCCTAAAATGAGACCATATGACGGAAGAGTTGTTCCTGCTTTCATTATGCAGGCTCTTACCAATAAGCCATTGACCGTTTTTGGTGATGGCTCGCAAACCAGATCTTTCTGTTATGTTTCAGATCTTGTAGAGGGATTGGTAGGATTGATGAACTCTAAAAATTCAGGTCCCATTAATTTAGGTAATCCTCATGAAATGACCATATTGGAATTTGCTAAGTTGATAATTAAATTGATTGGAAGTCAAAGTGAAATTATTTATAAGGAACTTCCTGAAGATGACCCTAAGGTAAGGCAACCGGATATTACAAAAGCAAAAAGTATATTGAATTGGCAACCGAAAATTCCTATAGAAGAGGGATTACATATGACAATTGAATTTTTTAGGAGAAATTACCTATAATTTATTTTGAATTAAATTTTATAATATCACTTTTTATTGCCTATTTTTTAATAAAATATGCTCGTGTTTTCCCTGCAAAGGAAAAGCCACAGATATTAGGTCTGTTATTTATATCACCAGTTTTGTTCTCGCAATTGTATCAAAACAATTTACATCTTTTTATTGTATCTTCACTATTTATCGTATTAGGGTTCTTAGATGATCTTTTAAAACTAAAACCAATAGTAAAGTTATTTTTTGAAATATTATTAACCCTTCTTTTTGCATTTTTATTCAAGTTCTATCTTGTGCTTCCGCTTTTTGTCCTATTATTTATCGTCAATGGTTACAATTTAGCAGATGGTATAAACGGGTTACTACCGATTTTCTCTTTCTTGTCCTTGTTAGGACTGTTTTTATTATTTAGGAATATAAATGTTATATTCTTTGTTTCAACCCTCATTATTATCATTTATTTTAATTTTCCTAAAGGTAATTATTTTATGGGTGATTCAGGATCATTATTTTTGGGATTCTATACATTCTATCTTATTTCAAATAAACATCACCATTTCTTGCCTATTATTTTTTATTTGATAATTTTTTCATATTATCCTTTGATCGACACTTCATATGCTTTCTTTAGACGCATTGTAAAAAAGAAAAATCCATTTACCGGCGATAAAGAACACATTCATCATAAATTACAGGTAAAATTCAACAATATTAATGCAAATATTTTGATTAACGGCATATTATTGTTGAATTTGGTGATATTTATCACTTATTTAAAAGAATTCAATTTGACAAATCTTGCAATAAGTATTATAATAATAGTTGTAGAGTTTTTAGGATTAGTATATGTTGGAAAAAGTAAAAGATTATAAATTAATAACAAAAATAGCTGCCGGCGGAATGGCTGATGTATATCAAGCAGAGAAGAAGGGAGCTCGGGGATTTAGAAAGGTTTTTGCAATTAAGTTCATGAAAAAGGAAATTGCAAAAAGCAATAAGAAGAGAAAAATGTTCATACAGGAAGCAGAACTTACAGCACGGTTGATCCATCCTAATATTGTACAAATTTTTGAGTTAGGTGAGGAAAAAGATCTTTTGTACATTGTTATGGAATATGTTCACGGTAAAAATTTAAAAGAAATAAGCAAAATGCTGAAACAGAAAAACATAACATGGCAGATGGCAAGTTATATTATTTATAAAAGTGCCCAAGCCTTATATTATGCACATAATTTGAAGGATGACTATGGAAGGGACATGCATATTGTGCATAGAGATATTTCACCTCAAAATATTATGGTTACATTTTCAGGTGAAATAAAATTGGCTGATTTTGGTATTGCTAAACTTGCTCAGACGAATATAGAAGAAAAAGCCAATAATTTGGCAGGTAAATATCCCTTCATGTCTCCTGAGCAGACCAAAGGCAGTAATATAGATTATCGTTCGGATATTTTTTCCTTAGGTATTGTTTATTATCAGTTATTAACCGGAAAGTTGCCATTTATCGGGAAAGATCCTTTGGATATCATAAAAAATATTAGAAAATATAATCCTCAATCCCCAAAACAAATAAATCCTGATATTCCTGCACCCATCTCTAATATTGTTATGAAATGCCTTGAAAAAGAACCCGATTTTCGGTATCAATCTGCACTTGATATTTCAAAAGAAATTGAGAATATTGTTCCGAATTTTATTACTATTTCGGAGAATTTGAGCGAATTGCTTTTAGAAAAATATACACAGAATATAAGTAATAATCTTGTAGATGAAAGTATAGATGGTGCAATAAAATCTGGTGAAACACAGGTCACAAAAACAATAACATCATTTATGGATCTCTTGCGGGAAGATCCGAATAATGTTGAATATCTGGAAAAAATAGGCAATATTTATGCAATACATAACAATTATGATAAAGCAATGGAATATTTTACCAGGGGTTTGGCAATTGATGATGCAAATTTTCTATTAAGGTTTCGACTTGCACAGATATACTTAAGGAAAAAAGACAAATTTAACTTTCAACATCAATATAATATTTTAAAAAAAATTGATCCGGATGATGAACATTTAAATTTATTATATTTACAGAACCTAATAATATTCAAGAAGTGGACAAAGGCAGAAGAAGAGATAAAAAAAATTAAAAAAAACTTTCAAGATAGCATCGATTTCCTTATTCTTGAAGCAGATTTTTATGCTCATAAAAAGAAATATTCAAATGTTATCAATAATTATCTGAGGATAGCAGAAATCGAACCTCAATTTTATTTTTTTAAAGAAGAAGTTAAAAAATTAGTAGAAGACCTATTTTTCAGTGTTGTAGGTAAGGATAAAAAAATAGTAGAAAAAAGCAATGAAAAATTACCGAGTATAGGACAGAATAAAAAAGTGCTTGTTGTTGATGACGACAAGAACATAAGGATCCTTTTAAAAATACTTTTGGAAGACATGGGTTTCTCAGTGGATATTGCAAAAAACGGGATGAACGTTGAGAAACTCTTTGAACTACATGATTATAAATTATTTGTATTGGATGTCCTATTACCAGGCATGAATGGTTTTAAACTTATCAAAAAATTAAGAGAAGGCAATTATTTAACCGGTGCAATTCCCATAATAATGATTTCCGGTGTTTATAAGTCATTACAATTCAAGACCATGTCAAGAAATAGTGGTGTGGATGCATATATTGAGAAACCTTTTACCACCAAAGTGTTCGCAAAATGGGTAAAAAAGGTTATTAATGAAAAATCCGGAAAACGAGTTTAAAAAATACCTCCAATCAGAGAGGAATTATTCAGAGAATACAGTAAGATCATATATGAAGGATCTTTTGCTTTTCAAAGAATTCTTAGATAAAAAATATAAATTTTCGGATCTTTTAAAGGTTGATCAATATCATTTAAGAGCGTATATTGCCAATCTCTATGGAAAGAAGTTGTCAAAAACGACTATATTGAGAAAATTATCCACATTCCGCAGTTTTTATAGATATCTTATTTTGCAGGGAATAGTTGATTATAACCCGGTGAATGCCATTATTTCTCCGAAAAGACCTAAGCATCTACCGCAATTTTTTAATGTAGAAGAAATAACAAATATTATTGAAAGTATTGAAGTAAAAGATATTAAAAGCGCAAGGAATAAAGCTATTTTTGAGCTATTTTATGGAACAGGAATGAGAATATCCGAATTAACGAATCTACGACATAAAAATATTGATTTTTTGTCGGACCTTGTTAGGGTATTCGGAAAAGGCTCGAAAGAAAGGCTTATACCCCTTGGCTCATATGCAAAAAAGGCGTTACAGGTTTATTATGACTATAAAAAGGAGAAGAAATTACCAAGTGCAAATAATGATTTTATTTTCTATAACCTTAAGGGGAATAAAATAGGTGTCAGAGGTATTCGTTTTATAGTCGATAATTATCTGCAAAAATTAGCATTGAAAGAGGGCAGATCCCCCCATTCATTGAGACATTCCTTTGCTACTCATCTATTGAACGGTGGTGCTGATATTAAGATTGTTCAAGAGCTTTTGGGTCATGTTTCTCTTTCTACGACCCAGATATATACTCACCTTTCCACCGCTCGATTAAGAGAGGTATATAAAAAAAGCCATCCTCTCGAGAAGGACAAGCATTGAAGAAGGTTTTTATTGTTGCTCCCTCATATTTTACATCGGAAGACTCTGTTAAAAGAGAATTATCATTTTTAAAAGAATATTTTGAGGTTTACTTCAGGGATGACCTTTTTTCAAAATGGTTCGGCTTCGCCGGTGATGATGCCCGAAGGATAGATGAGATAAATGAAGCAATAGTATCTGACGCTCATATTATATGGGCGTTGAGAGGGGGATATGGTTCAAGCCGTATACTAAACAGTATAAATTTTAAAACTATAAATAAGAAAATATTTATTGGATTTAGTGATTTTACACCTATCGGTTATATGGCAACACGATTTGGGAATAGCTTCATTTACGGACCAGTTGTAAAAACAATTTCATATCAGAAAAGCGGTGTAAAGATACTAATAGACCTTTTGGAAAAACCTAATAAACGTCAGTATAATGTTGGTGGTTTAAAGGAGAACCTTAGTGGAAACGCAAAGGTATTTTGTTTAAAACTTTTGATAAATCTCATGGGAACACCGTACGAACCTATTTTTCAAAAGAATGATATTTTATTCTTGGAGGATGTTGATGAGAAAGCATATGCCATTGATCGTGATATCATGCAACTTAAAAATGCCGGTATATTCGATAATGTTAAAGGGGCTTTTTTTAACTTTACAAATGTAAAAGAGCCCAATAAAGTACCTTTGATAGATAGCATAAATTCAATTCTTGGTAACAGAGTTTCCTTTGCCTTAAAATTCGGTCATAGCAAGAGATTCGTACCTATTATTTTTAATGAACATGTGGAGATCAAAAATGAAAAGATCACTTTTTTTGATAATAGTATTCTTTGAAGTATTAATAAGTGCTGAAATATTCATTCCTATGGACAATAGTCAAAATGATCATTTGAAAGCATACGGCTTGGTGTACAATTTTTTAAAGATAGAGAAACAAAGGGTTAGATGGGTATTGAATTATAGGGGCGGGAGTTTTATACTACCTGATTCTAATTTTGCTATTGCTTATTGTAAAAAAAGAGATATAACCTATTCAAAAATTTCTCAAAAAGAGATCAATTATATTGAAAATACGGTGAAAGATAACAATATGGATATTGTGTATCTTGAAAAAGCTCCTCGTATTGCTGTTTTCACCCCTCTTGCTGTGGAAATAAAAAATAATATTAAAGCGGATCCCTGGGATGATGCCGTCATATTAGTTTTAAATTATGCTGAGATCCCATATGATAAAATATATATTGATGATATTTTAGGTGGTAAACTCTCACAATATGATTGGCTTCATTTGCATCATGAGGATTTTACAGGCCAAATGGGAAAGTTCTATTCTGCGTATAAAACCGCTGATTGGTATATTGAGCATAAACAATTTTTATGGAACAAGGCAAAGGAACATGGATTTTCAAGCCCCTCTGTTTTATTAAAAAAGGTGGCACTTGATATAGCAGATTATGTGAGCAAAGGTGGTTTTTTATTTGCAATGTGTTCGGCTACGGATTCACTTGATATTGCTCTTTCTGCAGTTAAGACCGATATTGTGCCCGTGGAATTTGATCATACCCCGATTGATCCTAATTATGAAAAGAAATTGGATTTTAATATAACCTTTGCATTTAAGGATTTCCATATTATAACGGATCCTAATATATATGAATTTTCTGATATTGATGTTTCAAATTACGGTGTTCCTGCCTCATCTGGAAAAGAAGATTTTTTCCTATTTGATTTTTCTGCAAAACAGGATCCCATTCCCACTATGCTTTGTCAGGACCACCAAAAATTAATTCATGGTTTCATGGGTCAAACCTCAACATTCAGAATAACAAAAATCAAGGATGATGTTATTATAATGGGTTATTTAAAGGATATGCAAAGAGCAAAGTATATTTACGGACCATATGGGAAGGGATTTTTCACCTTTTATGGAGGGCATGATCCGGAGGATTATGCACATAAGATATATGATCCTCCCACTGATGTATCAAAATATAAAAATTCACCTGGCTATCGCTTGATTTTGAATAATATACTATTCCCAGCCTCACGAAAAAAACATCAGAAAAC
>CAYVPX010000011.1:0-14981 GCA_964453935.1 uncultured bacterium
ATTTTTTACCTTTATAGAGTCATTAATAACATTCTTCAAATTATTGATCTGATATCTTGTCGTTGCAATGATATATGCATTGACCACAAGTTTTCTTGCTTCCAACCCTTTGGGATTTTTGATCTGAGTAATATTGTCTATGGAAAAGTAGCGCGGTATTCTATCAATAATCTCACTATCTTCAAATAGACCTTCCGGTTTTGTATTTTCAATTACCTCAATAATATCATCTTTCTTGATCCGGTTATCATGATGTTCAATATTTAGAAAATTGGTTCCTTCATAACCCTTCAAGCTGCTACCAGTTATGTTAAAATAATAATTATCAATATCTTTGCTATTAACACCACTTAATGTGAGAACCTCTTCGTGTATCTTATATAACGCTTCCTTTGCCTGTTCAAAATCAACTATCTGTCCATTTTTTATGGCATTTGTTCTTACATTCGTGGAAGCCAGTACTTCTAACCCATTTTCCCCCAAAGAAGCCACCATTGTTTTAAATTGAAATCCACCCATATCAATTGCACAAATATATCCCATTTTAATCCTCCAATATCAATATTGCTATATTTTTAAAACGCAGATCAAATCCCTTTATTCCATCGTCTACGTATTTTTCTATTATTTTTTTATATTTGAGATTCTTTAAACCATTGAGATTTTTATCCACCTTTAAGATAAAGTTATCTTTCATTATCATAATATCGTAATTATTTTTCACTGTGATTCTCTTTATGTTCTTGAAAAGTTCGAGTTTCGTATTTAAAAATTTCAAATAACTTTTTAAATTTTTATCTTTTAAATTATTGAAATCAAATTGTATTCCTAATTTTAATGGTGATCTTAGTAGAGTTCCATTTTCCAGAACAACAAAATTTTCATTGTTCAAGGTGCAGTAACCCAGAATATTAAACTCATTTATTTTAATTTGCAATATATTTGGGATTATTTTTTCATATTCGATGCTTTTAACAAAATTTAATTTTTGTATCTTTTCTAAAACAGTTCTATTTTTGGAAAATAATAAATTTTTTCCCTTTAAGCTTTCCAAAATTTTTTCAATCTTTTTCCTATTTGCATGTCGGATACCGCTAATTTCAATTTTTGATATGATAAAACTCTGTTTACATCCCGCAAAAATTATAATAAGTGAGAATATTAAGAAAATTTTATTCATTCGCCAATGCTCCTAATAATATTTGTTCCACCAGATCATCAAATTCAATACCATGGTACTTTGCCATTTGAGGTAGATCTGAAAGTAGGGTCATTCCCGGTACCGTATTAACATCATGCCAATATAATTTCTCATGGAAAAGTATACAATCCGCCCTTGCGAAATCTCTTATGCCGAACATTTTAAAAATAATATTACCTTCTTTTTTAACAAGTTCGATAAATTTGTCAGGAATGCGTGGTGGAATAATGAAATCTGTTCCGCCCGGTGTATATTTTGCTTCATAGTTATAAAACTCCCTTTTTGCATGTATCTCCAATGGTGTGAAGATCTGCATGTCCTTTCCACGATTGATCATCCCCACAGTAAGCTCAATTCCTTTTATATATTCTTCGCACAAAATTACATTATGCTTCTTATGTTCATTCCTGATATGCTTAATGGCTTCATCATAGTTTTCGGTGATCATAATACCTACACTTGATCCCTCGGAAGATGGTTTAATAACAATTTTTTTAAAGTCAAGCATAAAAGACTTTAATTTCTTTTCGTATTTTTCATTTTTATAAATGGTGATATAATGTGGTATATTTAATCCGAAACTTGCTATTAATGGCTGGCAAAAATGTTTTTCTAAGGTTATTGCCTGCACTGTTTTACTACTCCCAATATATTTTTTATGAAGCATTTCAAATATTCCTGATAATTTACCGTCTTCTCCCTCTCCGCCGTGTATAATATTAAATGCAATATCAAATTTCAATGATAGCAGTTCTTTTAAATTGCCGGTAAAATCATACCTTGAAACATTATAATTCTTTACTTTTAAGGCATTATAAATATTTTCACCACTTTTTAGTGATACCTCTCTTTCGGAAGATGTACCACCCATTATAATAAGGATCTTTTTATTTTTCAACAATTTTTACCTCCAAATCCAATTGAATATTGAACCTTTCTTGAACGGCTGCTTTTGCAATATCAATAAGATATATGAAATCTTTGTATGTACCATTATTATCATTGATGAAAAAATTGCCATGGCTCTCACTAATTTTTACTCCCCCTTTTCTTTTACCCTTTAATCCGCATTCATCGATCAATTGCCCGGCAGAATGTCCTTTCGGGTTTTTAAAAACGGAACCTAAGCTTGATCCTTTGGGCTGTTCTTTACGAATTTTCTTTGCTTTATTTAATAGACCCTCAAAATGTTCGCTATTGGTTTTAGGGGAAAGGGTAATATCATATATGAAGCCGTTGATATTTCCATCTCTGTAGTGAGGAGAAAAATTCTTTATAACATATAATCTTCCCTTCTTATCCAATATTCTAATACTGACAATACTCTTGAATAAGGACATATCATTGAATAAAGTAGCATTACCTTTTACCGCCCCGCCAATAGTTCCTGGCAATCCGTAAATGGACAAGAGATCAATATAATTATTTTTAATTGCTATCCTTTGTAATATACTGTTCTTTACACCGCTTTGTACTACCAATCTATCCTTCTCACTATCAATTTTATTCAATAGTGCAGTATTTATTATAGGTGTATCAATTTCTTCCGCAAAGAGGGTATTACTTCCCCCTCCTAAAATGATAAAATTATCCATACTTTTTAAAAGTTTCTGAACATCCCCCATACTTTCGGGGAAATATACTATTTTGGCATTGGAATGAATACCCGCAGTGGAATAAGTGCTTAGATCAACATTCTTTTTATTTATCATCTAATATTTCATATCCTTTTAAATAATAATCACCTGCTCCCAAAAATAGGATGATATCATTTTTATTTATATTAAATTTATTCAACTCGGTTTTTAGATCATTACCATTAAGATAATGTCCGTTCAAATAACCATATTTTCTCATTTTATTCAGTAAAATCTGTGAGTTTATTCCCTCAATGGGTTTCTCCGATGCAGGATATATATCTGCGATCAAGGTTATATCAGATGCATAGAAAGAAGTGGCAAATTCTTCCAAAAGATCTTTGGTCCTTGTGTATCTATGTGGTTGAAAGATCGTTATTAAACGTCCTTTTTTTATTCTTTCAAATGATTCCAATGTCATTTTTATTTCAGTGGGATGATGTCCATAATCGTTATAAACCGTTGCTCCGTGAAATTTTCCCATAAGTTCCATTCTCCTTGCAAGTCCCGCGTAATGTCCTATTGAGCTTTTAACATCCTCCAAGGGAAGGTGTAACCTATGAGATAAAGCAATAACTGAAAGTGAATTCAGGACATAATGAATGCCTGGATACGGTATATGGAAATTTTCCAATATTTTACCATTATAAAATACATCATAATCTGTACCGGTGCTGTGAAAAATGATATTCTTGGCATAATAATCTGCATTGCTCATTAATCCGTAGGTGTAGTATTTTGATTTGATCTTTGGAATGATCCTTTGTATATTTTTATCATCCAGGTTAATAATTGAAAACCCGAAAAATGGTACCTTATTTATGAATTGTACAAAATGTTCTATCAATTTATCCATGGAATTATCATAATTATTCAAATGATCGTTATCAATAGATGTGATAATTGCGATAATGGGTGAAAGGAACATAAATGATCGATCTGATTCATCAGCTTCCGCTACTAAAAATTTCCCTTTACCAAGTTTTGCATTTCCCTGAATATAATCAAATCTTCCACCTACAATGATGGTCGGATCCATTTTGGTATCTATCAAGACCTTCCCGCATAAAGCAGTAGTAGAGGATTTCCCATGTGAACCGGCAATGGCGATCCCATCCTTTATTCTCATTAATTCCGCAAGTATTTCTGCCCTTTTTATAATTGGCAAACCTCTGTTCATGGCTTCAAGGATCTCCACGTTATCATCGTCAATAGCAGAAGAATAAACAATTATTTCTATATTTTCCTTGATATTCTCCCTTTTGTGCCCAATAAAAACTTCAATACCTAATTTTGAAAGATGTTCGGTAATAGGTGATCTTTGAATATCAGATCCTGTAACAAAAAATCCTAAATTATGCAGGATCTCCGCTAAACCACTCATTCCAATGCCGCCAATACCGATAAAATGAAGATTTTTAATACCTAAAAACATTATATTCTCCTCAATATCTCATTAATAATATTAATTTCATGTCTTTTTCTGAAAAGCTCATATGCTTTTTTTGATCTTGAAAACAGATCATTTTTATCGTTTATGAGTTGGGTCAAATGTTTATAAAGTACTTCTTCATTAAGGTTCGTTTCCTCGATCATAAGCCCAACCCCTTGTTCAGCCATTTTTTTAGCATTAAAGTATTGGTGATTTTCAGCTGAGTTCTTTAAGGGGATATATATCCCGAATCTTCCCATTGCAAGGTTTTCTTCAATGGTCATTGCTCCGGCTCTACCAATGACAATACTTGAATTTTGTAATTCATATTTCATGTTCATTATAAAAGGTCTTGCTGAAACATTTGGAAATGCAGAGAATTTTGTTATAAAATTTTTGTTTCTGTACCCGCATGATATAACAAATGAGATATTTTTATTTATAAAGAGGTCGTTGTATTTTTTGATCATTTTATAAACATTTGTTAGGATTATAACCGAGCCCTGTGAACCGCCGGTAATAAGAACCTTAATATTTTCAGGAAAATTGAATTCAGCTTCTTTGAATTCTTTCCTTACAATAAATCCGCTTTCTAAAAATTTACCAAATTTTCCCGTTACAGGAGAGAAATTTACCTTTGCAAAAGGAGAGAATAACATATTTACCTTACCGATTATTACATTACCTTCATAAGTAAAGAGTGGAATAAAAAGTAAAATTGAGGAGAAAGCCAGCGGAAATGAGCCGTATCCACCAGTAATTAAGGTGAATTTTGGCCTATGTAAGATGAGATGTGAGAGGATTTTGATAATACCCATTGAATTTTTGAATAAGAGGTTAAATATCATCTTGGCATTTCCGCCGGTTAGTGGGGCAGCAAATATTTTTATATATTTTAAATTATATTTTTTTAATACATTTTTCTCGGTATCCGTACCTTCAACAAAAAATAGGGAATTGTATCCTTTTTCTTTGAATTCATTTGCCATTTCAATAGCAGGGAAGAGATGTCCTCCTGTTTTACCCGTACCAAATGCTATATAACGGCTCATAAACGTTCTCCTAAACCTGCAACCATGCCGAACATAAGGAGGAAGATAAGGGCAGATGATCCGCCTGATGAAACCAAGGGCAAGGGGAGACCTGTGGATGGAGTAATATCAAGGACAACCGCCATATTTAAAATTATCTCGTATAAAAATAGAATAAAAACACCGTAAACAAAGAGTTTCTCATTTACCTGCTTAATAGCTGAAGCAATGTGAAATAATTTTAATAAGATCATAAAATAAAGAAAAACCAAAACACCAAAGCCGATAATCCCCGATTCTTCTAAAATGATAGCAAGTATATAATCTGACCATGCTTGTGGTAAGTAGAATATCTTTCTCTTGCTTTTACCCAAACCCCTGCCGAAAATTCCACCGTCTTTAATTGCCTTTTTGCTTTGTATAACCTGATATTTTGAAGAATATGCTAAACGTTTATCATGGCTGAAATGTGATTTAAATCTCTGCAGTCGATAGGGAGATATCACAATGAATATTACACCAAGCAGGAGTAGAACGAGCATTATTGCTCCTGTTGTTTTAAACGGGATATTTGAAATAAAAAAAATAGTAATAAGTACTAATGCTATGAGTAACGTGGTACTAAAATCAGGTTCAAAAATAATAGCGAGCAATCCTCCCAAAATGACAATAAAGGAAAAAATATTTATACCATTTAGCTGAATCCTTCCACTTTTATCAAAAATGGTGCTCATAATAATTATCGCTGTTAATTTAAAGAGTTCGGCCGGTTGAAGGAGAATGGGACCAAGTTTTATCCATCTTGTAGCATTATTGAATCTTACACCTTTTAAAGTTACCCATATCAATGTTATTATTGAAATAGCCCCAAGAATCCATGAGAAGAGTGTAAATATTCCCTTTGGACTGAGTTCTTTTAATCCCCATCTTGCCAAAAGGAATAAAATATATCCAAAGAAGATAGCTATGAGCTGTTTTATGAACATATAATATTGAGAAGAGTATTTTACATAAGAAAATACTGCTGATGATGAGTAAACAGCTAATAATCCGTATAATATTAGCATAAAAAGATAAGGATAAAAATTGTATTTAGCTTTCATCTATTAAAAGTTTGAAAAAATCACCTCGTTCTTTATAATTTTTAAATCTATCAAAACTTGGACATCCGGGTGAAAAAAGCAGAATATCTCCCTTCGCAGAACTTTTGAGAGCTGATAATATGCTCTTCTCTATTGTTAAGGGTCCGATTATATTCTTCCCTTTGATCTGCCCTAATATATAGCGTGCACCTTTTCCCACAACATAGGTATGAATATTGCTCTTTTCAAGGAGAAGGTTAAGTATGGTAAAATCTGATCTTTTTTCATCCGACCCTCCGAGGATCAAAAAAATACGGTTATGTGTATTTTCAAATGCCTTCAAGGCGTAAAATGTTGAATCAGGTGTTGTTGATTTGCTATCATTATAAATTTTTACACCATTTATTTCCTTAATATATTCTAATCTATGCGGTAGGGGAGTAAAGTTACTTATAGTATTTATGATCTTATCACTATCAATCCCATGCTCCAGTGCTAAAAGCGAAGCACCCATAATATTATAAATATTGTGTATACCAATTAGCATAATATCGTCTGTACTGACTTTTTCCCCATCAATGATCAATTGCTTTTCTTTGTGATTGAATACAACTTTATCGTTAAACATATTCTTAATTCCGAATTTTATCAGATTTGAACCCTCAATATTTCGTAAAATATTGTCATCACCGTTGACAAAACAATGTCCTTTCGACATATTGACCATTTGCAATTTTGATCTTATGTAATTCTCCATTTTGACGTAACGATTTAAATGATCTTCGGTAATATTCAGTATTAAACTGGTATCGAACCTTACTTCTTTAGAAATATCCAATTGGTAAGAACTCATTTCAATAATAAAAAAATCAATATCTTGCCCAATGGCTTGTGTTGGGGATGAACCAATGTTTCCCCCCACAAATGTTCTATATTTATTTTTAAATATCTCCCCCAAAAGAGCAGTAGTAGTAGTTTTTCCATTGGTTCCCGTTATACCGATCCATTTGCTGGTTTTCATATGTTCATAAGCAAAATCAATATCCGATATGAGTTTTTTCCCTTCATTTAGCAAACTTTTGATGAAATCATTCTCTGCAATTCCGGGGGATAGAATAATTTCTTTGCACTCTTTAAAAAAATCAAAACTGTTTTTTCCCAATTCAAGTTTGATATTATTGCTTTCTAATTTTTCTAAAATATCGTTTGAAATATCCTCTCTTTTTTTTATGTCGGATAAAAAAACACTATAACCTAATCTCCTTGCACTTAATGCACTTTGAAAACCTGTAACCCCTGCTCCGATTATACCAATATTCATATTATCTCACCTTTATTGCAACCATTGCAAGTAATGATAGGATTATTGCAATAATAACGAACCTAATAACGATTTTTGATTCCGGAATATCAAGTTTTTCAAAATGATGATGAATGGGAGCCATTTTAAATATTCTCTTCTTTTTCCATTTAAAAAAACTCACCTGTAATATGACTGAAAGTGCCTCCATAAAAAAGATACCACCGATAATTATTAAAAGTATCTCTTGTTTGATACATATTGCCATTAAACCTATGATAAAACCTAAAAAAAGTGATCCTGAATCTCCCATGAACACCTGAGCCGGATAAAAGTTATACCATAGGAAACCAAAGCTTACACCCATCAATGTAATACCGAATACTGCAACTTCACCTGCACCTTCAATATAGGGAAGGTTAAGGTAATTGGCATAAATGGTATTTCCGGATAAATACGCAATGAGAGATAAGGTAAAAATGGAAACAATGGATAGGGATATGGCAAGTCCGTCAAGACCATCCGAGAGGTTAACACTATTTGATGACCCAAGGAGCACAAAAAATAGGATGACTATGTAAAAAATACCTAAATTTGGGGCAGATTTTATGATAGGAATGGTTAAATTTGTATTAAATCCATTGGTTTTTGTTAATAAAAATATAACTATTGCAGAAGCGATGGTCAAGAGGGTAAATTTTAATTTCGCAGATATCCCTTCGCCTTTTTTTGTATTTTTTAGTTTTACAATATCATCTATTAATCCAACAATAAATGAGAGTGTTCCGGCTGTTATGAAAAGATATGTAAATGTGCTGTGAAAATTCGCAAAAATAATATAAACGATCATGGTATAAATATATATAAAGATCCCACCCATTGTCGGTGTTCCCGCTTTTTGCTCATGCATATTTCCAATATTACTTTTTATTCTATCACTGAAATTTTTCCTTTGTAAGACCTCTAATATCTTTTTCCCAGTAAGAACAAATAATAAAAATCCAATAATAAAAGCAATGCCTGCCCGGATTGTAATGTACTTGAAAACCCTTAAAAATCTAAAAACCCCAAAAGGTTGATAAAGAATTTCATATAACCAATATAACATTTATAACTCCTTCAAAAATTCTACTAATTTATAAAGTTCAGTGCCATGAGACCCTTTTATTAAAAGAACATCGTAATCATTTTCATGATCTTTTAATATATTGCTAATGTCCTCATTTGTATCTGCCGAATACCAATTGTCCGGAAATTCTGCATTGAAGGGTTGCTTTACTATTACCAATGAAAAGTTCTTATTTTCAATATAAGATACAAGTTCTTGTTCATAATGTTCCTCGCTTTCCCCCAATTCAAAGATCCTTCCCAGTACAATGCCTTTTTTACCATTTTTATTTGAAACATAATCAATACTTCTCTTAAAGGAAATCGGATTGGCATTATATGCATCGTCAATGATGACCTTATTGAATAAATGATATTCCTTTAATCTTGGAAATTTCATATGATTGATCGTATTGATAATAATGTTTTTTTCAATATGGAAGACATGCGCGATCCCCACAGCAAGAGCAATATTTTCCATATAATATATATTTAGATCATTTTTGCCAATGGAGAGAATTTGTATATTATCCAGGATAATATTAATATTCTCATTTATATGTAAATCAGTGAAATGGATATTATTTCTATGCTCATAGATTTTAAAAAATTTCTCCCATTTAGGAAGTATTGCAGCCCCATTATGAGTTAGTGTTATGTCAATAAGCGATTTTTTTTCTTTGAAAACCCCATTAAGGTCCTTAAAATATTCCAAATGCGCAGGTCCGATATTTATAATAGAAGCAATATGCGGTGATACCATTTGTGCTTCTTTTTCAACTTCACCGAATTTATTGGTTCCTAATTCAACGATAATGATATCACTATCTTCAGGACAGGATAATAAGGTTTTGGGTACACCAATAAGATTGTTCTCATTATTATGGGTATAGTGTGTTTTGTACCCTGCATTAATAAAAATATCCTTTAATATTTCTTTTAATGTCGTTTTGCCTGTACTTCCTGAGATTGCAATACGTTTTGCTCTAATAGATTTTATATATTTCGCTGAAAGCTCTTGAAAAAATTTTAGAGTGTCATTTACCTTAAAACCCACAGGAGAGTTGTAATTTCCTTGTGAGTAAACAAATCCATCTGCACCGTTTTTAAGAGCACTCTCAATATAATCATGCCCGTTAAAATTTGTGCCGCTTAATGGAACAAATAGATAACCTTTTTTTATATTTCTTGAATCAATAGAGATACCGTTAATATTAATATCAAAATTAGGGATCAAAGATTTTACCGCCTGTGTTATGCTATTCATTTAAATATGTCCTTAGAAGCTCTTGATCTGAAAAATGTATTTTCTTATTTCCAATGATCTGATAATCTTCATGTCCCTTTCCTGCAACAACAATAATATCATTTTCCACCGCCAAGTTTATTGCTTCCCTTATAGCTTTTTTTCTATCACTATATACAAAAAGTCCGGTATCTCTATTTATACCTTTTAGTATATCTTTTATTATTGAATCAGGATTTTCTGTTCTGGGATTATCAGATGTAACAATGATGATATCGCTATTATTATCAGCAATTTCGCCCATTAACGGGCGCTTGGATCTATCTCTATCTCCACCTGCACCGAATATTATAATAATCCTATTGTGGGGTAAAGCCTTAACTGAATTTAATATATTTAATAATGCATCAGGGGTATGAGCATAATCTACAATGGCAAATATCCCTTTTCCCTTTATTATTTCAAATCTGCCAGGAATGGATTGTAATTTGCCTACACCTTTTATTGCTTTGGACATGGGGATCTTCATTGCATTGGCAACGGCAATAGCCATTAAACTGTTGTAAATTGAAAATAATCCCGGTATTGCAATAGAAACTTCATATAAATTATTATTATACGAAAAAGTATAATATGACTTGTCTATATTTAACTCATATTCAACTAATTTAAAATCACCGTTCTTCCCAATGGTAACGATATTATTATAGTTTATCCGTCTTACAAGTTCTTTTGCGTTATTACTATTGATATTTATTATAAGAGGAGCATTATTTAGGTGATCAACTATCTTTGCCTTTGCATTAATATAATTATCCATCGTTTTATGATAATCCAAGTGATCCTGTGTAATATTTGTTATCCCCGCAACATTGAAATTCAATCCGAATATTCTATTTTCCATCAGACCATGGGAGGATACCTCCATTATTATATGTTCAATATTTTTATCATAACTTTTTTTAAAAATTTTGTATAGCTCATTTGCAAAGGGTGTTGTATTTTCACTTAAAAACTCCTCATTACCAATGAGCGTTTTAATGGTCCCAATAACGGATGAGCTTATGTTCATGAAATTAAGTATCTCTCTTAGAAAATATGTTGTGGATGTTTTTCCATTAGTGCCGGTAATACCATAAATTGTCATTTTATTTATTATATCGCTGTAAAAATCATAGGATATTTCATTAAGGAGATTATGGGTATCTTCCACATGAATGAATTGAACATTATTAACAAATGTGTTATCCGCCATTTTTCCAATGATAGTAGTGGCACCGTTTTGTATTGCCTTTGTTATAAAGTCATTCCCATCAAAGAATTTTCCTTTCAAGGCAATGAACATATCTCCTTTTTTAACCTTTCTTGAATCAATTTCAATTGAATTCGGATAATTAATAAGTCCGTATTTTTTTAAAAATGCGTTTTTATTCATCTTTCAAAGCCACCTTTATTATTCTTTCATTCAATTCATAAAAATAGATCCTTTCGGCTATTTCCTTAAATGCCGAACCGGCTACTTCGCCGCCATAATATCTCTTTTTAGGTTCGTCAATAAAAACCCCTAATGTATATTTAGGCTTATTTACAGGAAAATAACCGATAAAAGACGACAGATATTTATTGGTTGAGTACTGTTTGGTCTTAGCATCATATTTTTTTGATGTCCCTGTTTTACCTGCTATTTCAATATATTTTGAGTTAACTTTCTTTGCTGTTCCTTCCTTTACCACATCCGCCAATGCTCTCTTTAAAAAAATAATAGTTGATTTTGGGAAAACATTCTTATTAAAATATTGGGTTTTATCACCTTTTATGATAATTGGTTTTATTAATTTTCCATTATTGGGAATTGTATTGAACGCTAATAAGAAATTTATTAACGGTGCTGATATTTCATATCCCATTCCAATGGAAGCAAGGCTGAATATCTCATTCCAATTTTTATAATTAAGAATTCTTCCATTAGGATAATTTGGCAAAGGCAGCCCAATGCTTCTTTTTAAATTTAAAATACCCAATAAAAAAACATATAAATTTTTGAGATTACCATTATCATAAAATTTCTGCATGATCTTTGCCATGCCGATATTAGATGAATGTACCAGTATTTTTTCTACATTGAGAAATTTATTTTTTTCAACATCTCGAATTATCCTTTTCCTTCTTCCTTTTTTTAAGATGTATTTACCGTTTTCGCAATAAAAAACATTGTTCTTTAAAAGTAATCTTTTATTATGATACTTTGAACTTAGTAAAAATCCTACTATGATAGGTTTTATTATTGATCCGGGTTCATATATTCCTTCAAAAGCCATATTTTTAAATAAATTATAATTATCATATTGGGAGTATATATTCGGATTAAAATTAGGATATGATACCCATGCACGGATCTTGCCGGTGTTTGTTTCCATTAATATTGCAGTACCACTTTTAGCGTGAAAAGTGTTCACACTTTTTTTCACTGCTTCATAACAAAAATTCTGTAAAATAGTATCAACGGTCAAGGTTATATTTTTCCCATTTTGAGGCTCTTCAAGCCACCTTGTTTTTCCCCATATGCCACCTCTAAGATGTAAATGGTTATCAATATATACTCCATCCTTGCCATGCAATAATATCTCTTCCCCGCGTTCTATCCCACAAATAGGCTGATGATCTTTGTTTATAAAGCCGACTAATTGTCCGTATAGATCTCTAAAAGGGTAGTATCGAGTGTATTTTTTATTATAATAGATCTTTCCGCTAATATCAAGAATATTCTTACAATCCTTTTCCAATTTGTTAATAAGAGCATCGTATAGGGAAAGTGATAGAATACCTTTTACCAATAGGGCTGAACGGTGATTTTTATAGGCATTATTAAGTGTTTTTTCGGTTCCTTTCTTGTACAATTTATTGACCTTTAAAAAGGGAATGATACTTTTTGACAGTTTATTAAATTCTTTGGGTTTCAATTTTTGCCCGTAAAAATATATATTATAACTTATAATTGAGGTAGCAATTAATTTACCGTGGCGATCAAGTATATCACCTCTTTTGCCTTCAACGGTTAAAGTTCTGGAATATGTTTTTGATGAACTCAATGTAATATCAAATAATTTAATAACAATTAAAAGAAAAAATAAGGATGTTCCAAGTATTACAATGAATATTCTACTTTTTTTCATTTGTATCTACCAATCTGTAATCCTTAAATTTGGATTTTATAATAAATCCTTTTTCTCTCGCTAACTTCTCAATATTTTTGAAATCCATATTGGAATAATATTCAATAAGTAATTTCTTATGAAAATTATTAGCCTCAGCAATATTTTTATTTATGGTGGAAATTTTTTTATAACTAATACTTATGTTTATTTGATTATTTATGTAGATAAAAAGCAGAACGAAAATGATAAGGGGTATTATATAATAAATAAAAAAGTTTTTGTTCTTATCTTTCATAAGAATTGAATGACCCTCATTTTTGCACTTCTTGCAGCCTTATTCTCTTTGATCTCGTCGTACTTGGGCTTAATGACATGTTTATTTATGATATTGATCTTATTTCGTGATTTTAGATCCTTAACGGTTTCTTTTATCAATCTGTCTTCTCCGGAGTGATATGAAATAAAGAAAAATAAGGAACCGCTATTTTTAATATTATCAATTTTTTTTAGGAATTTTTTTAATTCATTCAATTCTCCATTGGTCTCTATTCGTAATGCCTGAAATAGTTTGCTTAGAAATTTTCTATAATGCTTAGGGTCATTGATATTTAATGCCTTAAAGAGATCATTCACAACCTTAAATATAGAATTCTTTCTGAATAGCACTATTTTTTTTGTTATTTCTTCGGGATTACCAATATCCCCATATTGCTCGAAAATCTTGTCCAATTCATTGCTTGAGTAATTATTAAGTATTATTGCTGCTGTTTTTTCATTGTTTAAAGAGAACCTCATATCAAGTGGCTCATTGGGCTTTTGCCATGAAAACCCCCTATCAGCGCTTTTAATATGGAACATAGAAAGTCCCAGATCCAATAAAAAAACACCGATCTTTTTAGTATAATATTCTCTAATATTGGCGTAGGAATCATTGAACAATAGGACCCGTTCTCCCAAACGCTTTGCAGCTTTATTTAATATTTCTCTGTCCCTATCAATACCTATGAACCGCCAATTTTCTAAGTGTTCACTCAAAAAGGCAATATGCCCTCCCTCTCCAACGGTACAATCACAAAATACCTTTATGTGTTTGTACACTTTTATATTTTCTAAGATTTCATTTCTAAGTACGGATCTATGATCATAAATATTAGATGTCATATTTCTCGTTAATATAACTTAGTAAGTTGGTTAATGCATTATCATTAAAGCTCATTTCCTTTTCCACCATAGCTTGATAATCCTTTGGCAGCCAAACCTTCATGAAATCACCTTCACCCGTAATGATAATTTCATTTGAAATACTCATGGTATCAATGATCTTTTGCGGCAATCTTAATCGTCCCTGTCCGTCAATAGTTAATTTAAACGAATTTCCAAAGAAATAGGTATAGATCTTTTGTGCCTTTGAATCAAAAAATTTTAATGATTCCAACTTATCTTCAATTCTTTTAGCAAAGTAGTATGGAAGTATAAAAATATATTTATATTCCTGAGAAAATCCGGGTAGAATAATAAACTCAGTTATCTTATTTGTTAAGAGTACCTTTTTCATTTCGTTAGGAAGCATAAAGCGACCTTTATTATCAATTGAGTACTTAAAATTACCTCTAAATTTTTCCATAATAATCCCCTTGTACTTGACTTAATCTAAATAAAAATTTAAAATAAACATGTAATGAAAGATTCTTCATATTTGCTGCCCTTATTTAACACTAAATTATACCAAAGAACCCCCATTTGTGTCAAATATTTTCCCACTTTTTACCACAAACTACCACCAAGATACT
>CAYVPX010000012.1:0-14888 GCA_964453935.1 uncultured bacterium
TGGAAAATACATCATGATAGTCCGAATAAAAGGCAAGATTTATATTTGGTGTAAAAATACCGGTACCAAGATTATTAATTGCAATATAACCATTCTGTGTCTTTTTGACCTTTATAATATCAACATTATTATTGTAATCAACAGGTGAATCACCTCCCGAAAGAGGAAGGCTATAAATTTCCATAGGTCTATTTTCCCTGAAAACATAAAGATCTCCTCTTGATGCGTATATGAATTTCAGATTGTTTACTGTAATAGAATTGTATGTTATACCCGTCAGTCCAAAATTAATTTGTAATATCTGATTATTGTCTGGAATACAAACCCACATTTTATAAGGGACAATGTCATCTGTTGCAATACAATTTCCATTGAAACCACCGCTTTGTGAGGAATAATCAAATGAAGTGATAGAATTAATATTTGTATTTCCCGAGGAAAAGGTATATATATTTATGTTCCCACTATCATCTGCAATTGCCAATGTCTTGGTATCATAGCTAGCATCACGAAATTTGACAATATTGGCATCGATAATGGGGTAAGACCACAACATTGTATTGAAATGAGGAGAATTTTCATATCCCTTAGAAGTTCTTGCATCTATTGCGTAAAAATTTTGCTCGGGTGGTTGATATACATAAAATATTTCTCTTTCCCATGGATTTTTTAAGATTTTAGCTTTTTTATAACCTGGGTTCATTGTCAGGGCTGATGAAACACGAGATTCTTCAGTGAAAGTCGGACCACCAACCTTAATAATATCACCTGATAGGTTTATTGCATATGTTCTTGATTCACCCTCTAACGAGCTATATGAAATTTGTCCAATAATATTATTTTCTGAAAAAGTTTTTATAATACCCGTATTTGTATCAACTCTACTTAAATTAGAATACCCATCCGGATTGATAATATAATAGAGATAAGGAGTATCTCCCGACGGATCAACAAGTTGAGGAGAAATAATTTCTCCCTCTACACCAAAGTTTTTTAAAGAATAATCCCCTGAGTTTTCATTTAATATTCCAATACCGTTTTTAGTAGCCACGGCAAAAACAAGATTACTGTTATATTCAGATGCTTTTATACCCTTAAAATTTGCCATGGGAAACCGACCACTGGAATATAACTCAAAATTTGATGCTGTAATGTTTCCAAATAGTAAAATAAAAATTATCAAATAAAACAAACCTTTCGTCTTCATATACTAACCTCCATTATTTATTATATAATTTTATATTCAAAAAATCAAGATGAATCTAGATAAAAATGTAATTTTTATCACACAATTGAGAAAAATAATACCATAATTTATATTGTTTAGCAATTTGTTTAGTATGAAATTACTGTAATAATTAAATTTTCACTTGAAAATAAGTAAAAAATAATCTATAATACAAAATATATTATGGAGGTGATATGCCATGAAAAACATATTTGAAATAACGTGGTACGGAAGAGGCGGATTAGGTGCCAAAACAGGTGCTATTCTCCTTGCAGATGCTGCAATTACTGCCAATAAATTCGTGCAAGCTTTTCCTGAATATGGTCCGGAAAGGCAAGGGGCACCAATGAAGGTTTATAATCGAATTTCAGATGATCCGGTAAGAATACATACCGCTATCACAAATCCTGATTTTATAATTGTTATTGATCCCTCTCTTCTTGAAAATATTGATTTTGAAGAAGAATTAAAGGACGGTGGAACTATTTTGATCAATACTGACAAAACACCGGAAGAGATTAAAACAAAAATGAAATTAGGTTCAAAAGATGCAAAGATCTATACCATCGATGCCACAGGGATTTCCATTAAATTTTTAGGGAAAAATATTCCCAATATCCCTATTCTTGGTGCTTTTAGTGAGATTACAAAAATGATTGAGATCGGGGAGATAAAAAAACATCTTCATGAAAAACTTATCACAAAATACGGGCAGGATATTATTGATGAGAATATCCAAGCACTGGAAACTGCATATTCGGAGGTCAAACAATGAGCAAAGAAATAAAAAAAGGTTGGAAAGAGATACCTATTGGCGGATTAATACTTGATGCCGGTAACTCAGAAAAATATGAGACGGGTACTTGGAGAACATTCAAACCTACTCATAATGCAGATAAATGTATCAATTGCTACTTTTGCTGGGAATTTTGTCCGGATAATGCCATTCTCATTAAAGACGATAAGGTCGTCGGAATGGATTATTTCCACTGTAAAGGTTGTGGTGTCTGTGCAGCAGTATGTCCTACAAAAGCAATTACAATGGTAAAAGAGGAGAAATAATATGACTACCAAATATAGAGCATTGACAGGCGCCGAAGCCGCGGCACTTGCAATGAAACAAATAAATCCGGATGTAGTAGCAGCATACCCTATTACACCGCAAACACCAATCGTTATGAAATTTTCCGAATATGTGGCAAACGGTGAGGTTGATACTGAAATGGTCAGGGTAGAATCTGAACATTCTGCTATGTCTGCTACTGTCGGTGCATCAAGTGCCGGCGCAAGAGCAATGACGGCAACTGCAGCTAATGGATTGGCTTTGATGTGGGAGATCGTATATATTGCCGCATCTACGAGATTGCCCATTGTGATGGGCGTTGCCAACAGAGCTTTATCAGGACCTATCAATATCCATGGTGATCATTCAGATTCAATGGGCACAAGGGATTCCGGATGGATTCAGATCTATTCGGAAAATGCACAGGAAGTTTATGATAATTATTTCATGGCTTTAAGGATTGCAGAACATAAAAATGTTCTTTTACCTGTCATGGTTTGTCAAGATGGATTTATTACATCTCATTCTGTTGAGAATGTATTACCCTTGGAAGATGAGCAGGTTAAAAAGTTCATAGGGATGAAAAACTTCAAAGGATTATTAACAGCGGAAAAACCATATACCATAGGTCCTCTTGATCTGCAGGATTATTATATGGAGCATAAGATGCAGCAGCATGATGCAATGAAGCATGTATTACCTATTATTGAACAGATCCAAAAAGAATATGCTGACTCATTTGGTCGAAAATATGATATTATTGAAGAATATAAGACAGATGATGCTGAAATGGTTATTGTTGGATTAAGTTCGGTCATGGGAACCGTAAAGGATGTTATTGATGAAATGAGAGAAAAAGGTATTAAGGTCGGAGCGGTAAAACCAAGAATATTCAGACCGTTCCCCGCAGAAATAATGAAAAATATCCTGTCTAAATTCAAAGCAGTAATGGTATTAGACAGATCAGATTCATTCGGTTCATTTCCACCGCTTTACAGTGATATACTTGGTTCATTGTATACACTTGAAAAGAAACCCTATATAAAAAGTTTTGTACATGGTCTCGGTGGAAGAGATACCAATGTTGAAATGATAAAAAAAGTAATAAATGATCTGCAGAAATTGAAAGATACCGGAGAAGGTAATTTCACAATTGACTATCTCGGTGTGAGATAATAAGGAGGCTATGATGGCTGTTATATTAAAAAACTTAATAAATAAACAAGTTCCATTGAACGGTGGGCATAGAATGTGTGCAGGATGTCCGGTTCCTGTTATTGTTAAACAGGTATTAATGAGCACAGATTATCCAAAAGTAGTTGCTAATGCAACGGGTTGTCTTGAAGTTGCAACCACAATTTATCCCTATACTGCATGGAATGTTCCATGGATACACAATGCTTTTGAAAATGCAGGAGCAACTATTTCTGGTGTAGTTGCAGCATATGATGCTATGATAAAATCCGGTGAACTATCAGAAGACAAGAAAGACACCAAATTTATCGCTTTCGGCGGTGATGGAGGTACATACGATATAGGATTACAATCATTGTCAGGTGCCTTGGAAAGAGGCCATAATTTTTTATATGTTTGTTATGATAATGAGGGATATATGAATACCGGCATTCAAAGATCATCTGCAACGCCTATTGGTGCAAATACTACTACAACCCCTGTGGGTAAAAAAAGCTGGGGAAAAACACAACCTAGAAAAGATTTATTGACCATTGTTGCTGCACATCATATTCCATATGCTGCAAGTGTTGCTCCGCATGATTATAATGATTCTATGGCTAAATCAAAGAAAGCAGTTGAAATAAACGGACCAACATTTTTATTATATTTTTCACCGTGTATTCCGGGCTGGAAGATTCCCTCGGATTCATCATTTGAATTATCCAAACTTGCAGTTCAAACTTGTTTCTGGCCATTGGTTGAGATCGAAAACGGTGAATGGAGATTGACCGGTGATTCGAAAAAAATAGTAGAAGGCAAAAAAGAAAAATTACCAATAGAAGAATTTTTAAAAACACAGGGAAGATTCAAACACTTATTTAAACCCAAACTACGAGAGGATGTGTTAAAAATAATTCAAGACGATATTGATAAAAGTTGGAACTTTTATAAAAGGATGGCAGAATATACTGATTAACTATGAAATTATCTCAAATTGGTAGCAGAATTGAGGATATTAAAAAAGAAATTGACACTTTTTTAAACGATTCTTTATCAAGTTGTGTAATTTTATGTGATATGGGTGGAGAGATTATTACCACTATGGGGGATACATCCGCCTTCGATTATACTAATATTGCTGCAATGGCTGCCGGTAGTTATGCTACAACCAAAGGTATCGCTAATCTTCTAGGGCAAAAAGAATTTTCTTTATTATTTCATCAGGGCGCAAAAAATAATATTTTAATATCTTCAATTGATAACTATGTCATAGAAATTACGGTTTTCGATAATAATGCTATTTTGGGTGTTGTAAAACAAAAAACCAACCAATTAAATCAATCACTAAAACAAATATTTGAAGAGATAGTAAAGGGTAAGGGAATAACCGTTAAGAAAGCAAAGATATTTGCCGAGAAAAACACCTTAGATAATGGTAAGGAGAAGCCCAAGAAAGATGAAAAGAAGTCTGCAAAAGAGGAAGATGAGAAAAATAAAACGAAAAAGAATGATTTTGATTCATTGATGATTGATGACTTAGATGATATATTTTAACAGGATTTTGCCATGACAATGATAAACTATGCAAAAAAAGAAATAATTTGTAAAATTGTTTACTATGGTCCGGGGTTATGTGGTAAAACAACAAATCTAAAATTTATATATGGGAGGATTGCCCCTCAATATAAAGGTAAAATGATAGCATTAGCAACAGAACAAGAGAGAACATTATTTTTTGATTTTCTACCTTTGGACTTTGGAAAAATTAAGAATTTCAATACAAAATTTCAATTATATACTGTACCTGGACAGGCATATTATACAAATAGTAGAAAAATTATTTTAAAAGGTGCTGATGGTGTTGTGTTTGTTGCAGATTCTCAAATTGATCGATTTGGGGAAAATAAAGAATCATTAAAAGATATGGCTGTGAATTTGAGAGTGCAGGGATTGGATGTGAGGAAAATTCCTCTTGTTATGCAGTGGAATAAAAGAGATCTTCCTAATATAGTATCTGTACAGCAGCTGGAAGAGGTTATTAATTTTAGAAAAGTACCGGCTTTTGAAGCTGTTGCTGTAAAGGGGATCGGTGTTTTTGAAAGTTTAAAGACGATTATTAAACTTGTATTTAAAAATTTAGGGGGGGATGAATAATGTTTCAAGGAAATAAGGTTCTGCAAGCAGAAGATCTTAATAAAATGAACGTTATTATAGAGAGGTTGAAGAAACAGGCAAAGGCGTTTGTTATACTTGTTGTTGATGAATCAGGACAATTGATCACAAATACCAAAAGCGAATCTTCTCTTGATCCGATTTTATTAGGAACTCTAACGGCTGGTAATTTTGGTGCTACTACCGAATTGGCTAAATTGATAGGAGAGCCCGATTTTACTTTGATACTGCATGAAGGAAGCAAGGAAAATATTCATATGCTTGCTATTGGAACATATGGTATCTTGGTTGTTATTTTTGATAATAAGACCCCAATCGGGCTTATTAGAATGTATTCTAAAAAAACAGTTGAAGAATTAAAACCGATCTTAGAAAAAATCGATGTAAAAAAGCAGGAAAAGAAAGAAGATTTACCATCTGATGAAGAGTTGGATGATTTATTTAACTGGTAATTTATGAGTTTTTCAGGCACCCTAACAGATCTCTCATTTTCAGAAGTTCTACAATTACTGCACTTAGAGGAAAAAACCGGTACATTGATCGTTTGGAATTCTTGGGAAGGAAAAACCCTTATTTTTAAAAATGGTAATATTCTATTTGCCGGCCAAATGGACAAAGGCAAGAAATTAGGAGACATTCTTGTTTCTTCAAAGGTCATAAGCGAACTTCAATTGAGAGAGTCATTAAGAATACAAAGAGAGGCGAGAGGAACAAAGAGGCTTGGTGATATTTTAAAGGAAAAGTATGGACTGACCGAAGATGATATTAAACAAGGGTTACTCGCATATATGTCTGAATCGGTGTTCTCTATTTTCTCTTGGGATGAAGGAGAGTTCCGTTTTTCCAATGAGATGGCAAAAGAAGAAGATAATATTCCATTCCCTTTAAATATAAGTATAGAGAATATTATTATGGAAGGCTCTCGTAGAATCGATGAAACAGAAAAGATATTGGAAGAGATTCCGCATAAACATTTTATTTTAAAATTAAACATTGATATTGCAAGTATTGATAATGTAAATCTTCATCCGGATGAATGGAAAGTTTTATCCCTTGTTGATGACCAAAAAGATATTGAGGACCTTAGATTATTCACGGGAATGACGGATTTTGATCTATTAAAGATCATTTTTTCATTAAAGAATGCTCATATTATCGTATTGGAAGAAAAAGTAACAAAATAATGAACCACAAAGGTACTGTTTTAGTGGGTTTATCCGGAGGGATTGATAGTTCGGTCGCTGCCTATATATTGAAAAAGCAAGGGTATAATGTTATTGGTATTACCATTAAGGTTTGGAATGATGTCTCAAAGTGCTGTTCAGCGGAGGATATGATTCATGCTGCCTTAATTTGTAAAAAATTAAATATTCCATATTACATAATCGATTCGCAGGATAGGTTCAAGAAGTTTGTAATAAAATATTTTATTGATAGTTATACTTCGGGTGAGACCCCAAATCCATGTATGTACTGTAATAAAGATATTAAATTTCCCATTATGTATGATCTTTTAAAAAAATATAAAGGTGATCTTATTGCAACCGGGCATTATGCTGAACTCGCAAAATTTAATGATACAATATTAATAAAAAAAGGTAGGGATAAAAAGAAAGATCAATCATATTTTTTAGCATTATTAGATGAGAAAATACGCTCAAAATTGTTATTTCCATTGAGTAAAATAATAAAAAATGATACCAAAAAGATATATGAAGAATTCTTTGGGCACCCTTTTGAGAAAAAAGAATCCCAGGATCTTTGTTTTGTTGAAAACGGACACTATGGTGATTTTATTGAAAAAAATTCAAATTTCAAAAGTAAATCGGGAAATATTATATTCAATAAAAAGATTGTTGGGAAACATAAAGGGTATATTTTTTATACAGTGGGTCAGCGTAAACATTTGGGGGTTGCCTATTCAGAACCTCTTTATATAAAAAAAATAAATGCAGAAAAAAATGAGATAATTCTTGATACCAAAAATCATATTGTAAAAAATAAGATCTATTTGAGAGCGCCCATCTTTCATTTGAATACAACGGAATTATTAAATCTGCCATTAACAGTGAAATTACACTATCGTTCCAAAGACCATAAAGCGAGGTTAATTAGTAAGAATGATAGATTCTTCCTTGATATTTCTGAGGATCCTCAAATTGTTTCACCAGGACAATTAGCTGTGCTTTACCATAAAGATCTTGTTGTCGGTGCTGGTTGGCAATAGTCAAAATAAATTATTGACTTTATAGTGTCCATATGCTATAATTAATATTAAGGAGGTAATATGAAAAATCGTGAGTACAACCTTTCTGAATTTAAGAAAAAAGCCCATTTAAAAGAAGCGGATTTTTTAGAAATGGTGAATGAGAAAATACTTACAATTAAAACCGTTTATACGGATAACGATATTGAAATTGCCAAAGGTTTTAAAAAGCAGAAGGTATTTTCCTTCAAAGAGCTTTGTAAAAGAATGAAGATCACAGATCTTACATTTAAACTTCTCATTGAAAATGATATTTTGAAAAGGAAAGATTTTTATAATTATGATGATATGGAAAAGATCAGGTCATTTAAAAAGATAAAGCACTTGGGTTATGATGATGAAAAAGCAATTCAAGTTTTGCTGAATGTAGGTATTCCTAAAGTGGAAGATTATTCATTAAATGATAATTATATTCAGTTAAAAAAACTTTCCCAGAAGATGAATATTCCCATTAGAACCATAAAATTTTATGAGAAAAAGGGTATAATAATAAAGCCGGTTATATATAAAAATAAACGCTATTATCCTATGGAAACAATTCAACAACTTGAACTTATGGGGTCATTACAGCCTTTAGGATATAAATTGAAAGATATTAATGAAATATTGAGCAAGCTCAAGCGGACCAAAGGAAAGGCAAGAGAAAAATATATTAAAAATATTATTGAAGAATTAAAAGAAAAAAAAGATAGAATAGATGAATTTATTAATAAAATAAGTCATATATAGAAGGGATTTATGAAAAAACTGTTCGTATTTATTCTTGTGGGTCTTTTTTTGTTTCCAATATTGATTATTGGTGAAAGTGAAAAAAAAGCTGAGCATTGGCAGGGAACACTTAGTGTTTCCGGCATTGAACTTCACATCGTATTCAATATAGAAAAGAGCAAAGATAATAAATATACCGGAACTTTGGATAGTCCGGATCAAGGAGCTTACGGTATTCCAATTACAGATATAACTATAATAAATGATACATGGACCATTAAAATTGCTGCTGTGGCAGGTGGTTTTAAAGGAATAAAAAAGGGTGAGAGCATTGAAGGGACCTGGTCACAAGGTGGGCAAACTTTTCCTCTTAACTTAAAGCAAGTGAAAAAGATCGAAAGACCGAAACGACCGCAAAACCCTAAAAAGCCCTATCCTTATATTGAGAAAGAGGTCTCATATAAAAATGAAAAAGAAAATTTCAATTTTGGGGGTACTTTGACCATTCCAAATGGGAAAGGACCATTTCCTGCTGTAATTCTTATTACAGGTTCGGGTAGTCAGGATAGAGATGAGACCGTAATGAATCACAAACCCTTTCTCATCATTGCAGATTATTTAACAAGAAGAGGCATCGCGGTATTGAGGGTTGATGACCGCGGCGTAGGTAAAACAGGAGGATCTCCGGCAAAGTCCACAACGATGAATTTTGTAGATGATGTTCTTTACGGAATAAAGTTCTTAAAAACACAAAAAGAAATAAACAAGGATAAGATCGGACTCGTGGGACATAGTGAAGGGGGAATAATTGCTCCACTTGTTGCCGTAAGATCCAAAGATGTAAAATTCATTGTGCTTCTTGCTGGAACAGGCGTTAATGGTGAAAAGATACTTCTTGCACAAAGCAAATTAATTGCAGAAGCGGAAGGTATTGATAAAAAAACCATCAAAAATAATTATAAACAACAAAAACAGATATATAAAATGCTAAGATCTATTAAAGACGAAAAACAGTTGAATGAAAGTTTAAATAAGTTATTGCACAGGTTTTATAATAAATTACCCAAAACTGACCGAGAAAAATTGGGTGATCCGGAGAAAAAAATAGAAATGCAAGTTAAACAAATTTCCTCCCCTTGGTTCCGCTTTTTTTTAACCTATGATCCTGCCAAGACGCTTAGAAATGTGAAATGTCCCGTTCTTGCAATGGGAGGTTCACTTGATCTTCAAGTTCCAGCAAAAGAGAATTTAAAAGCAATTAAAAAAGCATTAAAAAAAGCGAATAATAAAAATGTTAAGATCGTTGAGATTGAAGGATTAAATCATCTTTTTCAACCGGCAAAAACCGGAGCCATTTCCGAATATAGGAAGATTGAAACAACATTTTCACCAAAAGCATTAAAAATTATGGGAGATTGGATAAAAGAACGAGTAAAATGAATTATAAAATGTTATTTTATATTTTGCGCTGGATATAAGGCACTCTATTGAAAAAAGTAGAAAATTTAGTTATAATAAAACATGAATTTCAGTAAAGAGACCTTTTTTAATACACGATCTGTAAGGAAATATTCAGATAAAGATATTCCCATTGAAACAGTAAAAGAAATAATAAAAATGGCCGGTCAAGCACCCTCAGGATTGAACAAACAGCCCTGGTTATATGCTATTGTAAAAAATAAAGATTTAAAAGAAAAAATACGAAAGGAATGTGAGCGAATTGAAACTGATTATTATAAGAGGATCAATCCAAAATTAAAGAAATCGTTTTTCAATTTGGACATTACAATTAAAAAAGAATTTTTAACAAAAGCACCATATTTAATTTGTGTTTTTGCAAAAAAAAAAGAGCCGTATTTTATAAAGTCAACATGGCTTTCAATTGCCTGGTTTATTCTTGCAGCAAAGGGCTTTGGTTTGTCAATACTTACATATACACCTGAGAAAATGGGCTTTTTAAATAGTTTATTAAATATTTCAAATGAATATTTACCGCAGGTTATCCTGCCATTGGGGGTTGGTGAGAAAAAAGGAGAGAAAAGACGAAAAGCAATGGAGGATATTATTAGGTACTATGAATGATAATTACAAAGTAAAGGGAAGCTCTTTGAAATCGAAATTTGATTTTATTAAAGAAACTTTTTCCCATCAAAAAGCGGATCTGGTAATGGAACTTTTTAAGGACAGGGATATTTTCCCCATATTAGAATCACAATGGTATGATTATTCAATTTATATTGATCTTTTGAATACCATTTCAGTATCCCTTTTTAATGGAGACATTACAAAACTTGAGCGATTAGGAGATTATTCTGCTAAACTCGCATTAACAGGTGTGTATAAAAGTTTCATAGCAAAAAAGGATTTTCTTTCCTTTTTAAAAAATGTTTCATATCTTCATTCGAGATTTTACAATATGGGAAAGATGAGTATTAATATTATTTCTGACAATAATGTAAAAATAGTTCTATCAGGTGCTCCAAGATATGATGATCCGGATATCTATGTTGCCGCTGGATTCTATGTCGGTGCCGCTCGCTTATGCGGTGCTAAAAATATTTCGTATAAGATAGAAAAAACAAATAATAGTATAAAATATTTATTAGGTTGGGAATGAAAATGATTTGACTATTTTTAATAAATTTGTTAAACTCTTAACAAAGAAAGGTAAATTGGTAAAGGAGAAAATATGAAAAAAATATTTATTTTTATAGGAGTTCTTTTTTTTATAAAGGCAATGGCTGTTGACTTTGATTGGGGATACATAAAATTTTTTAATCAAATACAGTTTAATTTGGGTGAGGGGGAAATTAATTCCTTTTCACTGAAAAGATCAAGGGTTATTGCAGGTGGTGATATTATTAAAAACCGCATATCATTGAAGGTACAATTTGAGTTTGCCAATATTAGTTCTAATACAAAGGTAAATATTCTTGATATAAAGGGAATGTATAGATACAAAGCTCTAACCTTAACATTAGGACGTTTTTTAGTTCCCCTAGATTATTATACCCCTCATTCTTCGGCAGATCTTAATACCCTTGATTACCCCTTATTGGACTCTTGGTATTCTCCTTGGAGACAGGAAGGATTAATGATAAACTATAAAAATCATTTTTTAACATTTGATATAGGTTCATTTAACGGAGGGGAAAAGAACGGTTTTAATGATACTGACCCCGAAAAAGCGATACTTTTGCATTTCTCAATGATGCCAATTAAAGGAATATATCTTAATTTAAGCGGCTATCATAATAATTATCAGAATTCGGGCGGTCAATGGAGAAAACAAAATAGAATTGTATCCTATTTCTATATGAAAGAAAAAAATTTATTTACTATAATGCAGGTTCAATATAATGAAGATGATGCGGTAAATACGGACAAAGATATATTTTCTCTAGGGTATTTTATAAACTTTAGTTTTTTTATGGGTAATTTTGAAATTTTAGCAAGATATGAATTTTTAGATAGTGATATCAATATCAATGGTCAGGTAATAACACGATTGACTACCGGTGTTAGTTATAAAATAAAAGGTAATGGTACGAAAATTTCAGTTAATTATCAAAAGAATGGGGAAACAGTAGAAGTACCAAATGATAAATTTATCTTTCAATTTCAATTTTTATTATAGGGACGGAGGTTGACATAATGGACAGAGGAAAATTATATGGTTAGAAAAGCAAGACTTGACATTCAAGGTTATTTTTATCATGTAATAGCCCGCGGACAACGAAAGAACCCTCTTTTCTTTTCCGCTGCTGACAGAACAAAATTCCTTTCAATTCTAAAAGATCTGATAGGAATATTTGATATTTTGATTTACGCTTTTGCCATTATGGGTAATCATTTTCATTTATTGCTTTACAGGGGGGAAACATCTTTAGGCCAATTTTTAAGGCAATTAGATACACGATATGCCATGTACTTTAATAAAAAATATGGAACAGTTGGTCATGTTTTTCAAGATAGACCAAAATCACTAATTGTTCTGGACAATAGATATCTTTTAACCTCAATAAAATATATCCATTTGAACCCGGAAAAAGCAGGATTTGTAACAGATTATAATGACTACCCTTTTTCATCGGCAAGTTGTTATCTAAACAATATAAATTGTGATATTGTAACTAAACTCAAAGTTTTTTCCGGTAAAGAGGGAGTAAAAAAATATAAAGAGTTTATGGAAGGCTCCGGAAACGATTACTTAGAGATATACAATAATGATGCTATTGGAACCGAAGAAATGTACAGAAACTTAGAGAAAAGAAATGAAAATAGAAAAAATAGCTACAAGGCTGAAAGACGACATAAAACTTCAATTGATATAATAAAAGAAATTATAATAGAAAAATATAGCACATTAGAAATCACTGTAAGGAAAAACGATAAACTCCATCTAAAATTAAGGAAAGAAGCAATTATAGAACTTTATAAAAAAGGGTTTTTACAAAGTGACATTGCTACTGTCTTTGGGGTAACAAATTCGGCGATTAATAAAGTAATTAAAAGGAATAAGGTTTAGAATAAAAGTACCGGACTTCTAAAGGAAAATATTTCGATTTATAATAAGTTTTTTCAAAGGTTGATGTCTATTGTGTCAACCTCCGTCCCTCTTATCTATGTTTCATAATACCGATTTTCATGCAGTATTTTTCTACGGGGCAATTTGAACAAAACGGAGATACCGGTCTGCAAATGGTTTGACCGAAAGCGACAAGCAATGGATTTATTTTTTCCCAAAGTTCTTTGGGGAGTTTTTTCCTTAATGCCATTTCTGTCTCCGTCGGATTCTTGGTTCTTACGTACCCCAATCTATTTGTAATCCTATGAACATGGGTGTCAACACATATACCAGGAAGATTATAACCTTCAATCAGTACAAGATTAGCCGTTTTTCTACCCACTCCCTTAAATTCTAAAAGCTGCTCTATATTATTTGGAACGATACCATTGTATTCATCCATCAAAGTATTCGAAATAACTAATATATTTTTTGCCTTTGTTTTATAAAAGCCAACAGGATAAATGAGTTCTTCTATTTCTTCATTGCTAAGAGATAACATTTTTTGTGGAGTATTCGCTTTCTTAAACAATCTTTTTGTAGCAGCGCTTGTAACTTCATCCTTTGTTCTTAATGAAAGAATAGTTGAAATAAGTATTTCATACGGACTGCTACCTTTTTGAGACATAAATGTTACTACAGGTGCATTCCAGTTTTTACTTTTATTTTCCAAGATGTTGAGGACTTTTTCCATATCAATTGTTTTCATAGAGAAATGCCGGGAACAGGACTTGAACCTGCACGGAGTTAACCCCCACATGGACCTGAACCATGCGCGTCTGCCAATTTCGCCATCCCGGCTATTATAGTAATTATACTAAATATTAGGAAAATATGCAAAATCAAATGTAAAATATAGTGCAATAATTTCAAGATAATTTTGAAAAGGTTAGCATTTTCATATTATAACAATGGAAACCATACAATATTTGACAAAAATGTAAAAAAATGATAAAATAATTCATATAAAAGGAGTTTTGTATGGGTAAGAAACTTGTTGTTGTGGAATCAGATTCAGTTTTAGCTAATAATATAGAAAATGCACTTAGCCAGAATTTTGATATTTCAATCTCACTTACAGGGAAAGAGGGACTTGAAACAATTTTACAGGAAAAACCGGATGTAGCGATTATTGATTTTTTCTTACCTGAATTAAATGGGTTTCAACTCTGTAATGAATTAAAGCAAAAGGGCGTTATAGATAACTTAAAAATTGTACTACTTGTAGACTCTGAAGATTTGGGGAATCGAATACAAAATACTTTTAAAACATCTAAATATTTTTTAAAACCTTATAATATAGATGAAATAGCTAATTATGTAAAAAATATTGTTGGTAATATTGAACCAAGCACAACTGAATCCGCAGATGAAGACGATCTTAATTTCGCAGATGAGGATAGTTTGAAGTTATTAGATAATATATTTGCTGATATGGGCATAGGTGATGAGGGTGAGGCTCCACAGGAGGAGGGATTGCCCTTGGTAGAAGAGACATCGGAAAGTACAGATGAAAAAACTGAAATATTGTCAGGTGATGATATGGGGTTACCCGAAATAAACGAAGAATCATTACCGTCAGAAGACTCACTTCCGGAAATTTCCGAAAATGAAGAGCTACCGGAGATACCGGAGATAGAAGAAACACCCGCGCAACCTGTTGCAGAAGAAGTTCCTGTACAGCCTGAAGTTAATGAAGAACCACCGA
>CAYVPX010000013.1:0-2958 GCA_964453935.1 uncultured bacterium
TAGTTCCAATACTATGGTACTAACTGGAATGTAACTTTTTCTATATTGTGAAATAGTAATTTGAATCTTAGTCCTATAGTTCCAAGACTATGGGATTATTGTAAGAACAATTCAAAGTGGGAGAAATAATTTCAGATTTCCTTTGTAAAAATCAAAATATTTTGTTATAATTTTAAAAAACAATAGGAGGTAAGAATGGGAGAATTACAGTGGAAAACTGCAATTACTAAAATTGAGCCTAATAAAATCATGGTAAGAGGCTACCCAATTGACAAATTGATGGGTAAAATCACATTCAGCCAAGCCATATACCTGATATTAAAAGGCGAATTACCTGATGAAAAAGTGGGTAAAATGATGGATGTTATTTTAACTGCGTCAATTGATCACGGTGCTACTCCGCCGTCAACATTAGCTGCCATAACAAGTGCAGCAACAGGTGCGCCCATGAATGCCGCCTTGGCTGCGGGTATTCTCACTATCAATAAATATCATGGCGGAGCCGTTGAAGGTATGATGAAACTCTTGATATCATTGGTGGATAGGATTGAAAAGGAAAATCTTAACTTTGAAGATGTAATATTGGAATTTGTAAAAGAGAAAAGAGAAAAACATGAGCGGATCCCCGGGATTGGTCACAGATATCATACAAAAGACCCCAGAACGGATAAACTTTTTCAATATGCTGAGGAATTAGGCTTTTCCGGTAAACATGTGAAAGCATTAAAAGAAATCCAAAAAGATTTTAATGAAGTAAGCGGAAAAAATCTTCCCATAAATGTTGATGGTGCCATAGGTGCGGTTCTTTGTGAAATGGGTTTCCCCACAGCCTTGGGAAACATGTTCTTTATTATGGCAAGGGTACCGGGAATAATTGCACATATTTATGAGGAACAAACTACACAAAAACCCAATAGAAAAATACATCCGACAGACCATATTTATATAGGACCTGAGGAGAGAGAATTATGATAGATCTAAGAGAATTTATTTTAAAGATCTTCCCCGAGATAAATGAAATAGAAGATGGTGAGCTCAAGGAGAAGACCATTAAATGCTTTGTAAAAGCCATTGAAGAAGGAAAGTGGACACCGGAAGATGTTGAGAAATTACCATTTACTCTTCTTATTAAAACAGAGGGTATAACGCTTATCAATCATATTCGTGCAGTTACTAATATGGCAAAAAGCGTTACCGAGGTATTTAATAAATTTTATGCCAAACAATTGGATATGGACCTAATAATTTCAGGTGCATTGCTTCATGATGTGGGTAAATTTGTTGAATATACCAAAGATGATAGTGGCGAAATAGTGGTTAGCCACAAAGGCAAACTCGTAAGACATCCTTTTTATGGGGCAATGATCGCTTATAATGTTGGTATGCCATCTGAGATAATAAACATAATTGCCCTTCATTCAAAGGAAGGGGAAAAAAATAAAAGAACACCCGAAGCCATAATAATACATCATTGTGATTTCATGAATTTTGAACCCTTCAAGGAGTAGAAAATGGGAAAAACATTTGCTGAAAAGATATTTTCAAAGAAAGTGGGAAATGACGTTTCAAAAAATGATATTGTTACGATAATTCCCGATTATGTAATGTCTCATGACAATTCTGCTGCTATTTCAAAGATATTCGGTGAACTTGAAGTTGATAAACTCTATGATCCTGATATGCTTATTATAATACTGGATCATACTGTTCCCGCCTCACAAGTAAAATATGCCGTGAATCATAAAATAATAAGAAATTTCGTTGAAAAATTCGGTGTAAAACACTTTTATGATCTTAATAGTATGGGTGGTATTTGTCATCAAGTATTACCCGAACAGGGCTTTGCTTTACCGGGAAAAATTATTGTCGGTTCAGATTCACATACCACGACCTATGGAGCATTCGGGGCATTTTCTGCCGGTATCGGGAGAAGTGAAGCAGCTGTTATTTGGGCAACTGGAAAGATCTGGCTCAAGGTTCCCGAATCATTAAAAATAATCATAAAAGGTAAATTACAAAAAGGCGTTTCTGCAAAGGATGTTGTCCTTTATATCATAGGTAAGATCGGTGCAGATGGTGCATTATACCAATCAGTAGAATTTTCAGGTGAAACCATAGAGAACATGTCCATTGCTTCAAGAATGGTTTTTACAAATATGGTTGCAGAAATGGGTGCGAAGAACGGTTATATAGCACCTGATGAAAAGACTTTCGAATTCTTAAAGGACAGAGCAGTTTCCGATTATGAAGCCGTTTATCCCGATGAGGATGCAGAGTACACCGATGTTTTGGAATTTGATGTTTCACATCTTGAACCCCAGATTGCTGCACCTCACACGGTTGATAATGTATTTCCCATTTCAAAATTCGAAGGGAAAGTGTTCAATCAGGGGCTTATTGGGAGCTGCACCAATGGAAGGTTAGAGGATCTGAAAGAAGCCGCAGAAATATTAAAGGGTAAAAAAATAAATAAAAATATAAGATTACTTATATTCCCCGCTTCGAAAGAGGTTTATTTAAAGGCATTGGATGCCGGCTATTTAAAGATATTTATGGAATCAGGTGCTTTGGTATTGAACCCCGGTTGCGGACCTTGTTTAGGAGCTCATGAAGGTGTTCTTGCAGACGGCGAGATTGCTCTTTCCACTACGAATAGAAATTTTAAAGGTAGAATGGGTAGTCCTGATTCGGAGATATATCTTGCTTCACCTGCTACAGTTGCAGCATCTTCAATTGAAGGTAAATTTACTAATGTGGAAAAATACAAAATATAAAGGAGGTAAGTATGTTTAGAAAACGTATAAAGAAAAAAGATGTTTCGGAAAATAATAATGCTGATAAGCAGGGAACAAAAAATTGCCCTTTCTTATATGTTGATGTTTTCGGTCATCCATATTGTACAGCTGAAACCAATAAAGCGCTTGAATGTAAATTTTCCGTTCCTTCCGAAGAATATGT
>CAYVPX010000013.1:3058-14872 GCA_964453935.1 uncultured bacterium
GAAATGGCTTCACATTCCATGGAGGATCTTGACAGTGACTTTGTAAAAAAGGTCGGGAAAGGAGATATTATTGTTGCAGGAAAGAACTTCGGAATGGGTTCTTCCCGTGAACAGGCAGCAAAATGCTTGAAGTATTCGGGTATTACTGCAATTATAGCAAAATCCTTTTCAAGAATATATTTCAGAAATGCAATAAATGCGGGACTTTTGGCAATTACTTTGCCTGAACATGTAGATAAAATTGAAGAAGGTGATATTATTGAGATCAATCTTGAAGAAAGAAAATTAATAACTCCCAAAGGCGAGTTTGAGATACCACAATTTCCAAAAGAGGTTATTGAGATATTAAATGATGGTGGTCTTATTGAACACACCAAAAAAAATATTAGGGACGGTGGTTAAAATGGTTAAGTTGTTGATAAGAAAATATAATTAAATTTAGTTATGAATAGACAAGCAAGAATTGATCTTCCTAATTATTGGTATCATCTAATTTTTAGAGGTGTAAATAAAGAAAATATATTTATTTCTGATGAGGATAAATATTTCTTTTTATCGATTTTAAATAAACTTGTCATAGAATATTCAATTAAGCTAAGCTCCTTTTCCCTTATGGATAATCATGGACATTTGATGTTATTTAGGGAAACACTATCATTATATAAATTTATGCATAGATTATTAACGACTTATTCTATTTATTTTAATAAAAAATATGAAAGAGTTGGTCATTTATTGCAAGATAGATTTAAATCAATTATTGTTTTGGATGAAAGGCATATTTTGAATTTGCTGAAATATATACATTTAAATGCAGTGAAGGCTCATATTGTTGAGAACCCGGATGATTATCCCTTTTCTAGCCACGGATTTTACTGTGGTGAAAAAAGTCCGGTTACTCTTTATAAGTTACCCTATTTTAATACAAAAAATGGAGTTACATTGTATAAAAACTTTATGTCTATTGATACACTAGAAAAGGATATAGACTTTGAAACCGGCAGTTTTATCGGGAATGAAGAGGAATATAAAAATTTAGAAAAAAGAGTTCCGAAACATAGGGAAAAAAGTAAGATTAAGGAGAACAGAAACAAAATTCCAATTGAAAAGCTCACTTTAAAAATAATTAGTAATGAAGCTTTAAAAGGAATAAAATCAAGTCACAGAACAAAAGATATCATTGAACTAAGGAGAAGTTTGGTTGTACAATTATATAATAATGGATATACAATTAGTGAAATTGCAAGGTTTCTTGATAAAAGTAAGCCGGCAATATTTTATGTTATAAAAAATTATGAAAATAGGTAGGTGGTAACTTAACCATTTTAACCACCGTCCCTATTTTAAAGGAGGAAGAGATGTATAAAATTGCAATACTACCAGGTGATGGAGTAGGTAAAGAGGTTATTGAAGCGGCAATGATAGTTCTTGACAAACTGGGTTTTGATGCAGAGTATGAGTATGGTGACATCGGTTGGGAATTCTGGAAAACAGAAGGTGAGGCATTACCGGAAAGAACAGTCGAATTGATAAAAAGAAGTGATGCAACACTTTTCGGTGCTATCACTTCAAAACCCAAAGAGGAAGCTGCAAAGGCATTGATACCTGAATTACAGGGAAAGGGTTATGTTTATTTCAGCCCCATTGTGAGATTAAGACAATTGCTTGATCTTTATACCAATATGAGACCTGCAAAGGCGTATAAGGGTAATCCCTTGAACTATAAAGATGATATTGATCTCATGATATTCAGAGAAAATACCGAAGGGATGTACTGCGGTGTAGAATTCTTCCCCATGCCCGAGGAATTAAAGGAATACCTGTTAAAAAATCATAAAAACATGGCGAAATTCCAAGATGTTTCAGCAGATGAAATTGCAATTTCCACAAGAATAATGACAAAAAAGGGATGTGAAAGAATCGTCAAGAAGGCATTTGAATATGCAAAAAATTTCAATAAAAGATCGGTTACCTTGGTTGAAAAACCCAATGTTTTAAGAGAAACCGGCGGTTTAATGGTCAGAACTGCAAGAAAAATCGCTGCAGAATACCCCGAAATTAAATATTATGAAGCAAATATTGATGCAATGGCAATGTGGCTCATTAAGAATCCACAGGATTACGATGTATTGGTCGCAGAAAATCTTTTCGGAGATATCATTTCGGATGAAGCAGCACAATTGATCGGTGGTTTGGGTTTTGCTTGTTCTGGAAATATTGGAGATAATACCGCTGTTTTTGAGCCTACTCATGGTTCTGCACCTAAATATGCGGGCCAATATAAGGTAAATCCAATTGCTACGATCTTAGCTGCTAAAATGATGCTGGAATGGCTCGGTGAAAAGGATTTTGCACAAAAGATTGACAATGCGGTTGCTCAGGTTGTTGAGGAAGGAAAAACCAAAACTTATGATATGGGAGGAACCAATACCACATTAGAGGTTGCAAAAGCAATAGCAGAGAGATTGTAATATGGGAAAAACGATTATTGAGAAGATATTTCAGGCACACTCAAAGGATAATGTCGTTCCGGGTAAGATCATCTGGCTGAATATAGATCTTGCCACGGCAAGGGATTTTGGAGGTCCCAATGTTGTAAAGAATCTGAGAAAATACTATTCAGAAGATCCTTCACCCTTTGATAAGGAACGGTTTATTTTTACCTTTGATCTTGTTGCACCCGCTAAAAATAAAAAATACGCCAATAATCAGCAGATCTGCAGAGAATACGGCAAAGAGTTCGGTGTAAAGGTTTATGATGTTGATGCTGGAATCGGTTCGCATGTAATATATGATAAAGGCATTATAAAACCCAATATGACAGTTGTGGGAACGGACAGCCATTATAATATTTTAGGTGCTTTCGGTTCCTTCGGCCAGGGAATGGGTGATATTGATATTGCCTATATTGTAAAAAAAGGTAAGACCTGGTTCGAGGTTCCAGAAACGGTAAAAATAAATGTGGCCGGTGATTTTGAATTTCCTCTTTCTGCAAAAGACATAACTCTATATATTTTAAAACAGATAAAAACTACTTTTGCTTTGGGTAAAGCCATAGAATTTTATGGAAAGGTTTTTGAAAAATTCACAATGGCTGACAGGATCACGCTTTGCAGTATGGTAACTGAAATGGGAGGTATCGTCGGTTTCATTCCTTTCAATGATAAAAATATTGAAGAATTCAGGGAAAGAATACAAGGTGATTTTGAAATGCCCTTTACTGCAGATGAAGATGCTTCATATTCGGATGAGATCACAATAGATATTAACGGTATCAATTCACAAGTCGCAGCTCCACCATATCCCCACAATGTTTCAGATGCTAAGGACCTTCACAATATCAATGTTGATACCGGTTTTGTGGGTTCATGCACAAACGGTCGTTATGAGGATTTTGAAGCTGTTTACAGTATATTGGAAAAAAATACAATTAAGAAAGGTATTGTTCTCACAATGGTACCAACCACAAGAGAAGTGCTAAATCAATTATTAAAAAGCGGCCTTTTCATGAAATTATTCGCCAAGGGTGTGCTTATTTCCAATCCAAGCTGTGCAGGTTGCGCAGAGGGTCATATTGGTATAACAGGAAAGGGTCAGGTGAATATTTCAACGGGTAACAGAAATTATCCCGGTAAGCAAGGTGACGGTGATACCTATCTTACATCGCCTGCTGTTGTTGCGGCTTCTGTTATTACAGGAAGAATTACCGATCCCAAAGAGGTGTTATAATGAGAGAGAAGATATTAAAAGGAAAGATATGGTTATTAAGGGATAAAAACGGAAAGCTCATTGATGATATTGATACGGACCAGATCTTTCATAACAGATATTTGGCAATTACTGATATAAAGGAGATGGGAAAATATGCACTTGATAATCTTGAAGGCTGGAATGATTTTTCAAAAAAGGTAGAACCCTGTGATATCATTATTGCAGGCAAGAATTTTGGTGCAGGTTCGTCAAGACAACAGGCGGTTGACTGTTTCATCTCTTTGGGCGTGAATGGAATTATTACAAGGTCATATGGTGCAATTTATAAGAGAAATGCCATAAATTCCGGGTTTCCCATATTTACATGGGATAATGTGGAGAAGGAGATCGAAAAGGGTAATCTGCAAGATAGAGATGAACTGGAAATAAACATTGAAACCGGTGAGATAAAGAACATTACAAAGGGTGTCTCATTTAAGATTGCGCCGCTTTCGCAAGTTCAATTGGATATTTACGAAGCCGGAAATCTTTTTAAGAGTGAATAAATAATAATAAATAAAATATTTAACCAGTTGAAATATTAAAAGCCAAAGGGAATAATGCTATTTTCGTATATACGAAAATACGAAAATAGCGAAAAGTTTATTTAATTACCTATGTTACCAACTGCCCGTGGCTCCACCTCCGAAGGAACTTCCTCCACCAAATCCGCTTTTGCTTTTTCCGCTAAGTAGCATTTTCAGCAGAAATATTAAAATAATTCCCGCAATAGAAAGGAAAACCCAACCCCAGCCCTTTTTACCTTGTTTTAGAAAATTAATACCTGCAATTAGAAAAATAAAAAATAATACTCCCAATATTATATGCCATTTATAAAAAGAGAACCATGAAACTTTTTTTGTTACTTTCTCAATAATGCTTCGACAGCCTTCAAAAATTCCCCTTGAATATTCATTATTTTTGAAGTAGGGGACAATATTATTATCAATGACCTCTTTCATAATGTCATCGTATCTTTTGGGATATCCACCACCCAATTGTATCCTTAATTCTCTATCCTCAATAGCAACCAGGAGCATTACTCCATTATTTGGCTTTTTATGACCCACCCCCCAATAATTGAATAGATTCTTACCAAAGCTTTCAATGTTCATATCATTTGTGTCATAATCGTATCTTGAGTTAATTGTAACTACGACCAATTCTATTCCGGTTTGATATTCAAGATCTTTCAGCATTTTGTGGATCTGCTCGTAATCGGTTTTATTAATGACTTTTGCAAAATCATTTATGTAATCATCAATAGGATCAGGATAATTGGAAGCATTAATTACTGAGAATAAAGATAGGATGAGAACAATAATTAATAAAATTTTATTTTTCATTATTTGCTCCCGTATCTTCATACGAAATGGAGTCGGGTAGTTCATTTATATCTCCTTTTTCGTATGGAAAAAATTTCTCTAGTTGGTCTCCTGCCATTCTTATACCATCAGAAAGACCCTTTACAAAATCACCGGTTTTAAATTGCTTAAGAACAATATCTTTTGTAGAATCCCAGAAATTTTCAGGAACTTTCTTATTTATTCCGTCATCTCCTATGATCGCAAATTGCTTATCCCTCACATTGAGATAGAACAAAACGCCATTTTTAAGCTTGGTTTTCCGCATTTTCAATTTTACAAAAATTTCCCTTGCCCTTTTTAAAACATCAGGATACGAATTTATGTCAATATGTACTCTGATCTCTCCCGATGTATTTTTTTCAGCACTTCGAATTGCTTCAAGAATATTCAATTCTTCACTTTTACTAAAAAATTTTTCTTTCATAAGTACTCCTTTATGATATTATACGGATTATTATTTTTTTTTTCAAGTTGATAATAGAATTTGCCAGATTCGGCAGATTATGGGTGATAACACTTTTACTTGCCGGTGCGGTGATCTTAATGCTGGTCAAGGGAATATTTGTCCATATAGGTGTTTTTTTTACACAAATATTATCGGCATTTTTTCATAAAAGTAAGAATCTGATAAAGATTCCCATATCAACAGAAGAAATGGGATTGACTCTATTATTTTAATTATTTATTGTTAAGAACATCCATCATGCTAAAAAGTCCGGAGGATTTTGTAAATAAAAATTTCAAAGAGTCTACCGCACCTTGAGCAAATGTATTTCTGTTCGAAACACGATGTGTGATTTCTAATCTTTCACCATTGCCGAAAAAATAAACCGTATGTTCTCCTGCAACATCGCCGCCTCTCAATGAAAAAACTCCGAGTTCATCGAATTTTCTCGGTTCTTTTTTTTGAGTTCGGTCATAAATTTCTTTAATTTCTTTGTTTTTACCTATTATTTCAGCTAATTTCTTTGCCGTTCCGGAAGGAGCATCTTTTTTTCTATGATGATGAATTTCTACAATTTCGTTTTCGTATTCAGGTATCAATTTTGTTAACTCATCAATTAAGTAAAACATAATATTAACACCTTTACTCATATTGGGCGAGAACAAAATTGGAATTGACTTGGAAGTTTCTTCAATATTTTTGATCTCATCTGTATTAAAGCCAGTTGTTGCAATGACCATAGGTTTATTATGTTTCTTGGCGTATGTAATAACTTCCATTGTTAGGGCAGGTGAAGAAAAATCAATGATCCCATCACAAGCTTTTATTAATTCATCAGTAATGTTAACAACAATATCTTTGCCTTTTTTTATATCGATACCTTTGAAAAATTCCATATCAGGCATCTTTTTTAAAATTTCTATAACCCGTTTTCCCATATCACCATTGGCACCGCTTACGAGAATTTTCCTCATAAAATATCCTCATTTATTAGTATATTCCTTAAATTATCAATTTCTTTCTTTGTCATTGCTGTTAGAGGTAATCTGAATTCATTTTCCACCATTTTCAATAGGAATAAAGATGTCTTTACTGGAATGGGATTGGTTTTTATGAACATTGCCTTATGTAATTTATAGAGCTTATTGTGTAATTTTTGCGCTTCTTCATTTTTTCCTTTTTTAAAAAGGTCAATTACCCTTTGAATTTTACTGGGGATTAGATTTGCAGTAACGGAAATTACCCCATGTCCGCCGATTGATAAGAAGGGTAACATGGTAAGATCATCACCTGAGAGTAAAAGAAAATCTTTGGGAATCAAATTCTTGATTTCAATTGCTTGTTTCATTGAACCTGATGCTTCTTTTATACCGATAATATTTTTTACTTTACTTAGTTTATAAACCGTTTCGGGGGTAATATTAGATCCGGTTCTTCCCGGAACATTATAAAGTATAATGGGAAACCTGCTCTTTATTGCAATATACCTAAAATGCTCATACAATGAATCCATGGGTGGTTTATTGTAATAAGGTGTAACTACCAAAGCAGCATCCATTCCGGTTTCTTTTGCCATAATGGTTTTCTGAAGTGCTATTTTAGTATTATTTGTTCCTGTACCAGCAAGTAGTGGGACTTTATTTTTTAACATTGAAACAGCAGTTTTGAATAGTAAATGCAATTCCTCTTGTGAAATGGTCGGAGCTTCTCCCGTAGTGCCACCGATCAAAATTCCCGATGTCTTTTTACTGCGATGAAAATCTAATAATTCTTTAAAAGATTCCATATCAATTTTACCATTTTTAAATGGTGTTACCAATGCAACGATTGTTCCTCTAAACATTATAAACCTCCTTTTTCTTGAAATTTATTGAAACTGCAATTATAATTAAGCCCTCGAAAACAAAAATAATTTCACGGGGAATATTGGATATAATATCAACAAAAGAACTTCCAGCATCGAATATACCAAAAAGAATAGAAGTTAAAATGATATAAAGTGGATTATTTTTTGCCATCAACGATACCGCAATACCCAAATATCCGTATCCTTCCGGAAATGGTGAAACAAAATGGTGGAAAACTCCGCAAACTTGCTCAAATCCCGCCAAACCTGCAATACCTCCGGAAATGAACATGGATAGAAGCATATATTTTTTTACATTAAATCCTGCATATGAAGACGCTTTATTTGATATACCCACAGAATTTATTTTATAACCCAATTTGGTGAATTTAAACAAGATAAATAGAAATACTGCAATGGTGATCGAAATTATAAAACCTACATTTAATGAACTTGCTTTTGATAAAAATGTAAATTTATACAGTACCGATGACGGTAAAATATCATGCGTAAAGGGTAGTGCCGGGTTTACCCTTAGAGGTGTTTCCATTACTAAAAAATTGGTGAGGTACAATGCAATATAATTCATCATTATAGTAGAAATAACTTCATTTACATTATAATATACCCTTAATATGGCTGGAATTAATGCCCATAATAAACCTCCTAAAAAGCTTCCGATAAATACAATTGACAGGTGTAAGAAAGGGTTGGAAATTTTCAAGTAATAACCCAAGATGGCAGCAGCAAAAGCACCAATATAAAGTTGTCCTTCAACCCCAATATTAAAAAAACCTGCTCTAAATGCGATGGCGGTTGCAAGACCCGTAAATATTAGAGGTGTTGCATATTGTAATGAAAAAGACAAAGAATCCAATGAACCCAAACTTCCGACAATAATATTTTTAATAAATGTAAACGGATTTCCACCTCCAATCCAGATGAAGAAAAATATTAGTAAGGTAATGATTATTGAAGTAAAAAGATATTTATAATATTTATTTGCCAATTTTTTTAAATTTTTTTATTATTTTTTTAAATTCATCCCCGGTCATTGTTTCTTTTTTTACCAGCTTATTAACAATAGTTTCAACCAATTTGCTATTTTTTTTCAATATGGAAAGTGCCAATTGAAATTGTTCATTAATAATTTTTTTCACTTCATCATCAATTATTTTAGCAGTATCATTACTTATTGCCTTATGAGTAACCAGGTCTTTTCCAAGAAATATTTCCTGTGTTCCGGTGCTATAAGATATGGGTCCGAGTTTTTCGCTCATTCCCCACCGTGTGATCATATTCTTTGCTAATTCAGTAGCTCTTTGTATATCATTTTCTGCACCTGTTGTTCTTGTTTTCAAAAAGATTTCCTCGGCAGCACGCCCACCAAGAAGAATTGAAATTTGGTCTAATAAGTATTCTTTATTGTAATTATGCAGTTCTTTTTTTGGTAATTGTATGGTAACACCAAGTGCCATTCCGCGTGGGATTATCGTTACTTTGTGTATATTTTCACCATTCTTGACGAAAGAACCCACTAAAGCGTGCCCTGTTTCGTGATAAGCAATAGACCTCTTTTCATCTTTTGATAATACAAGTGATTTACGTTCAAGCCCCATTAGCACCTTATCCTTTGATATTTCAAAATCATCCATTTCAACATGATCTTTATCTTTTCTCGCGGCACGTAATGCAGCTTCATTAACTAAATTGGCAAGATCTGCACCGGACATTCCGGGTGTCCCTTGTGCCACCACTTTCAGATTTACATCCTTGGCTATAGGTATTTTCAATGTATGTACCTTTAAAATACCTTCTCTACCCACTACATCAGGAAGCGGAACCATTACTCTTCGATCAAACCTACCAGGTCTCAATAATGCAGGGTCCAAAATATCAGGTCTATTGGTTGCAGAAATTACAATAACACCTTCATTCCCCTCAAAACCATCCATTTCTACCAATAATTGATTTAAGGTTTGTTCCCTTTCATCATGTCCCCCGCCAAGTCCTGCACCCCTATGCCGTCCAACAGCATCAATTTCATCAATGAATACAATACTTGGTGCCAATTGTTTCGCTTTATTAAAAAGGTCTCTGACCCTTGATGCGCCAACGCCAACAAAGAGTTCAACAAATTCAGAACCTGATACTGTCAAAAATGGTACCCCGGCTTCTCCCGCAACCGCTTTTGCAAGCAAGGTTTTACCAGTTCCCGGAGGGCCAACTAAAAGAACTCCTTTGGGTATTCTCCCGCCGAGTTTCGTAAATTTCTTAGGATTCTTTAAGAACTCAATAATTTCCTCAAGTTCTTCTTTTACCTCATCAATTCCTGCTACATCTTTAAATGTAACATCAACCTTTTTATTAAGGTTTGTTTTCATCTTTCCGAAATTCATTGCGCTATTATTAGCGCCCGACATCTGTTTGAATATCATAAAAAATAAGATAAGGGTAATAGCAAAAAAACCTACCGTAGAAAGAATTTCAAAAAAAGATGGTCCCTCTTTTTTTACCGAGATCGCAACATTGTATTTTACTAATTTATTCACAATATCCGGGTCAGGAAAAGGTATCTGGGTTCTAAATCTGGAAAAATCATTTCCATTAACATTAATTTTATTTTTAACACTACCGATGATCATTGTATTTATGAATGTAACTTTTCTTACATTTCCATTCTCCAATTCTTTATTAAATCTCGTATAATTTATATCGGTCATTGTAATATTCATTGCCATCTTAATTAAGATATAAACTACTATGATTATTGTTGTAATGATCAAACCTTCACGTAAAAAATTCTTTTTCATTTTACCTCCACTGTATGTAAAATATCATTATCAAACACCTTTATATTCCCCAATATAAGAATTTTTCCATTTTTTTCTACCACGGGGTACAATTTCCTCAGAAAGTGTTCTATTCCAAATTTTTTTAAATAATAAGACAACATTCTCTTCTTCCCATTTCTCATAACAAAATCACCCTTTTTATAAGGTCTGACCATAACTTTTTCATTCTCTTTCATATTATACTCAAAACTCATAAAAGGTATTTTAATTTTATACACACCTTTTTTGTCAAGTAGTAATCTATAGTTATAATTCTTTAAACTTTCAGCATTATAAATATAAATATGCTCATAACCTTTAAATATATAATATTTTTCACTAAAATTCAAATATTTTCCACCTTTTTTATAAAAAAAACTTTTAAACATATTAAAATGTTCTGCTTTTATTGTAGTTTTTGAAAATCCAATTTTTTTTAGTGCTAACTTTATCATTGAAAAATATTCATATGGAGAAGTTTTATCGTCCATAGGAAAACGAATAAAATTATCAAATTGCTCGGCAATGGTTTGAAATTTATTTTTTATAATGTTATTAAAATCATTGTGTATTTCCCTTTCCTTTTCATAGATATCAAAAAAATGACGGTAAAAAAATGGGAATCTATTGCACAAATCTTTAAAAATTTTATTTCTTAAAAAATTTCTTTCATATAAAGTATCATCATTCGTTTTATCGATCTGATATGGAATATTATTCATTTTTAAATGAGCAAGAATCGTTTTCTTGTCAATATTTATAATGGGTCTGATGATCGTAATATTCCCCATGTTCTTTTCATAATACATATTGAACAAGGAGCTGGGATCGCTATTATTTATCATTTTTAACAAATAAGTTTCCGCAAGATCATTCAGCGTATGAGCAATTATAATATAAGGCGTATCGTATTTTTTACTAAGTTCTTTAAAAAAGTCATAACGGATCTTTCTCGCTTTACCTTCAAGATTACCATCAATTTCTTTGGGAAACGCTTTTGTATCAAGAATTTCACACTTAATACCATTACTTTTACAAAGGCTCTCAGCAAAATTCATATCATCAATACTGTCTTGTCCTCTCAGATTATAGTTGACATGAGCGGCTATAATATCGATATTATTATTTTTTTTAAAAAGCAATAATTGCATAAATAAAAAAACAGAATCAGGACCACCGGATAACCCCAAAATAACTTTATTTTTCCCTGATAATAATTGATTTAAGTTATCTAAAAGAAATTGCATTTAAGGATAAAGTAGCGGGACAGGGGATCGAACCCTGGACCTCACGGGTATGAGCCGTGCGCTCTAACCAGTCTGAGCTATCCCGCCAAATTTTGGTTGCGGGGGTCGGATTTGAACCGACGACCTTTGGGTTATGAGCCCAACGCGCTACCACTGCGCTACCCCGCGCCAATTTGTTATTATACTAAAAAAACTAAAAAAAGTCAATTTATTGCTAAAATTTTATTGTTACAATATGAAAATGAAATATCAGATTTTGAATAAAAGATAAAAAATTGATTTTTAGAGCAAAAAAGAGTATAATGAAGGCGAATAAAAAGAAAAT
>CAYVPX010000014.1:0-14550 GCA_964453935.1 uncultured bacterium
CTACTTTTTCCATTATTCCCTTTGTATTTTTATAATATTTTTCATCAAAGCCAAGGTCATACATCTTTTTTGAACTTTTTAAATAATATTCATTTGAATTATATTTAAATTTTGAGTGATAATTAAATCTTGTGGATATGAGGATCTCATGGGGAAGAGCATCTTTTTCCTCTAAATAGTGTGCATCTTGTGTAACAATAAATTTAGCATTTTGTTTCATACCAAATTTAATTAGTTTTTTAAAAACTTCTCTTTCCAATTTAACACCATGATCGGCGATCTCCAAATAAAAGTCATCTCGATATGTTTGTTTTATTTTATCATATATAGTAGTTAGTTCGTTTTTATTTTCATATAACATCATAGGTACTATCCCATAATAACAGGCAGTAGTCACAATAAGTCCCTTATGATATTTTAATAACTGTTTTATATCTATCACTGACATATTTAAACCTGACTTGGATTTAAAGTAATTTGTTTTCCAAGATTCGTTATTTAATCTTATTAGATTTTTAAGCCCTTCATTATTCTTGGCAATGACAACAATATGATATCTTTTCAGATCATTTTTTAAAAAGAACTGCTTTCTGTGAGGAACAATATAAAATTCATCACCTATTATGGGTTTGATCCTTTCATGTTCAGCCTCATTTATAAATAATGGAATATTGATCAAAGAATTGTGATCAGTTATAGCAACACCTGTTTGCCCCATTGCCTTAACTTTTTTTATTAATTGGTGAACATTAATTATGGAATCATTTATTGAACCGTCAGAATGTGTGTGTAAGTGTACGAAATCAGCTTTTTTTAACATTAAACAAATGTTTTAATATCAATAATCTCCGTTTTTTTATCAATTTCCTCTGTTAAATCTATGATCTCATCACATAAAATACCGAATTTCTTATTCTCATAAACTCCTACAATAAGGTAATTATATGTTTCTCCTTTCACCCCTGCAAAATCTTTCCTTAAAATGGGGATTGAGCCTATTTGTAAAGACATTATAAATTGGAATTTTTCGTTTTCACCGGGATATGGCAACAACTTATCCTTTACTTTGAAAAAACGATATACAGAATTAATATCAATTGCAAAAATTTTAGATCCTATTTTAAATTCAATATATTTATACAACGCCATAATGTTGGAAAAGATTCTTTAATTCGTCCTTGTTCATGCTTCTCTGCTGCGCTTCTGCCTTAGTTATTGAACCATTTTTAACCGCCAATGTAAGTGCTTCATTCATTGTTTGCATATCATATTTTTTACCTGTTTGCAATGCAGAATATATCTGATGAAGTTTGTTTTCCCTGACCATTGAACGAATTGCAGGTGTGGGAACAAGTACCTCTGCTACCATTACTCTCCCTCTGCCACTTGCTTTTTTGATCAATTGCTGTGTCATAATACCCTGAACAACAAATGCCAATTGAGTCCTGACCTGCTGCTGCTGATATGGTGGGAAAACATCAATAATTCTATTAATAGATTCAATGGTACTATTTGTATGAAGTGTGGCGAAAACAAGGTGACCGGTTTCAGCAATGGTCAATGCCGCTTCTATTGTCTCAAGATCCCTCATTTCCCCAATCATAATAACATCAGGATCTTCACGAAGAACATATTTCAATGCAATTGGGAAACTGGCAGTGTCCTCTCCTATTTGCCTTTGGTTCACAATGGATAACTTATGTTGAAATGTATATTCAATAGGGTCTTCAATTGTAATAATATGGTGATGGCTATTTTCACTAATATATTTGATCATTGAAGCAAGGGTTGTTGATTTCCCTGAACCGGTAGGACCTGTAACAAGTATTAACCCCTTAGGCAAATTAACAAATTTTTCTACAGCTGGGGGTAATCCCAATTTGGTAAAATCAAGTATTTTATAAGGAATTGCTCTAAATGCACAAGCAATATTACCTCTTTGTTTAAAAATATTTGCTCTAAATCTTGAAAGTTTCTGAATCCCAAAGGAGAAATCCAACTCGTTTTTCTGTTCGAACTCTTTTTTTTGCTTATCTTTCAGCACAGAATATGTTAATTGCTGCACCTTATCCGCCTTTAAGGGCGCATATTGATACATCATATATATTTCCCCATCAATTCTTACACAGGGAGGAACTCCAACAGTTAAATGAAGATCACTTGCTCCCGATTTGATCATTTCCACCAAAAGAGTTTTAAGAGCAACATTTGCTGTTGCTTTCTCCTCAACAGGAGAAACTGTTGTCGGTTTTGTTTTCTTAAAATAGATCGGCTTACCACCCAAGGTGTCTAATGGTTTAGGCCCTCCAACCATACCATTGTTATTTGGCATAGCTGCATTATTCTTTTTTGGAACAACATCAAAGTCATCTGCATCGAATATTCCCATTTTTCACTCCTCTATTTTTTTTGAATATATTTTATCTCTATTTGAAACTATTTTAAAAATATCCCTTTTTTCAGAAAATATGGTTTCTACCCTTCCCAAAACAAGATAACCATCGTCTTTTAACTGCTCCCTAAATATTTGAAGAGCTCTGTTTTGCAATTCTCGGGAAAAATAAATAAAAACATTTCTACAAAAAATAAAATCAAATTTATCCTTCCACCTTGAGGAAAAAATAGAATTTTTTTCAAAAGAAACATTTACCTTTATTTTATCAGCAATATAATAGTAATTACCTTCTTTTTTAACATGATAATTAAAAATAGTTCTAAAAATTCCATTTAAATTATATATAGATTTTGGTGTGTAAACTCCTTGTTCGGCTTTTTCAATTGATCCTTGGTCTATATCAGTTGAAAATACATGATAATTATAATTCAGATGATTTTCTTCTTTAAAATAATCAAAAAGCATTGCAATGGAATAAGGTTCTTCCCCGCTTGAACAGCCGGCAGACCATATATTTATATCATGTTTATCTTTTATTTTAGGCATTAGGTTTTGATAAATATAATCATAGGTTTTTTCATCACGGAAAAATCTAGTAACATTAATAGTAATCGTATCCAACAATTTTTTCCTTTCATCTTCATTATTTGATATTAATTCCAAATAATCCTCAACCTTTTCAAGCTTTAAAATTATCATTCTTCTTTTTATTCTTCTTTGCAAACAATTGATCTTATAAGATGAAAAATCAATACTGTAATAAGAATTTAAAATATCGAAAATATTATTGATGTAAATTTGAAAATCATTATCATCGATCATTTTTTTATTACCTTTAAATTTATAAAAGCAATAATATTATCCTTATCAAGTTCAAGAACCTTCTCCCAATAGGAAATTGCACTTTCATAATCATTTTGTTTAAGGTAAATTGCTGCAAGTTTATTTAATGTATTAATATTATTAGGCTGAATTACAAGTATTTTCTTATATATGTCGATACTTTTATCAACAAGGCCTTTTCTAAAAAGCAAATTGGCATATTCCCACAATACTGCAACATTTTTTGGACATTTTTTTAACGCATGAAGTAAATATTTTTCGGCATCTTCAAGTTTGCCTAACCTAATAAATATTCTTGCAAGAAATAAATGTATGAGGATATTATCCTTAAATTTAACAATGAGTTTTTTAAGAAGCGCTAAAGCTTGCTTCATATCTTTATTAAAAAGATAGCATTTAGTGATAAATAAGCCAAGTACAGGGCTGTTAGGAAATATTTTATAAGTTTCTTCAAATATTTTTAATGCCTGATTATACAATCCTTTCATATAATATTCATAACCCTCTTTGAATAAATCACTTTCATTCATTAAAAATGCAACATCATCAGGATAAAAGTCGGTAATCTCATCATCTATTGCTTCGCTGCTTTCCAAGGTTAAGCATCCTTTTTGAAATAATGAGTCAACACCTTCAAGTGTCTTATTTAACGAATAAAGAGAATTATTTAAGAGATCAATGAGCCTTTTATTCTCTTTTAATTGCTCTATAATATAGTATTCCAAATAATTTTCCAATATACAATTGGAATTTGCATGCAGTATATCCTGAAAATTGTATTTTTTGAAAAGCGTATTTATCTTTTCGCTTATACCAAGAGAGTCCATCAAAAGTTTCTGTACATCAAAATTATACTTTTCCTCACTTTTTTGCTTTTCAGCAGAAATATGTTCAAAAGAAAATTTACCTAGATCCAAGCCAATAACTTCCATTATCAATTCCCTTTTTTGATATTTTATTATATTTTGTATCTCTTCCTTTGAGATTTTTTTTTCAACTATCAGTTTTTTTAATATTTCCTGATGATTGTTTCCCATCTTTAATAATTCTTTCACATCATTGAAGGGTATGTTATTTTTAATCAAATAATTTTCTAACAAGTTTGATTTTACAAAATTTGTTTTTATATTTACAATAGCACCTCTTAAAAAATAAATGTCGTATTCAATGCTATCTATATCTATTTTCAAAATACCGGATTTTGTTGAGAAATAAAATAATTGAAAAATCGTTGGAATATGGATTGTATTTATATTTCCCTGGAAGACCATTTAATTCTCCTTGCTTATCATTTTCTTTGCTTCTTCTATGGAATGTTCGGCGGCAATGCTCCTTGTTTCATCATCGCTCTTATCAATATATTCAGACCATGCTTCAATAGCTTTCTCATACCACCCTTTATTAAAATAAACCCTGCCTAAATAAAATAAGGCATCTATAAAATCCGGAGATAGTTTCAAAACCTCAGCATACTCCCAAGCTGCCTCATCCCACCACCCCATAGTTGCATAAACACTGGCTAAATTATAATGACTCACATGGTCATTGGGTTCCAATCTAATAGCTTTTGAGAACATTTTAATCGCCTGTTTATAATTTTTGTTCATATGAAATAAAGCACCTAAATTAATAAATATTTCTTTCCTTTTTATGCCATCTTCTATTAACTTATTATAAATAGCAATTGCATCGTCAATATTTTTTTCTTTTATACATAAATTTGCTAATTTTATTTTATATGATATCTCATTCGGATTAATTCTTATTGCCTCTAATACCATCTTTTTTGCCTTATCAAGTTTCCCTGTCTGACTATTCAGCATAGCAAATTCAATCATAAGCTCCGGATTTTTTGACTCTGTTTTCATGGCTTCCATAAATATTTGATGAGCTTGATCAAATTTTTTCATTAATCTGTATACCCTACCTAATTTTGCCTTGATACCCTTTTTATTTGGATTAACTTTGAGTATTTCCTTAAAATATTTTATTGCATCTTCAAATTTTTTTTCATCTGTTAATAATTCGGCATATTTTTCTTTCCCTTCAAGAAAATTTTCATTTATTTCAATAGATCTTTTAACATAAGAAAATCCTTTTTTCTTTTCTCCTTTTAGATAAAGAATATAGCCCAAATAAGCATATGCAAAATAACTTTCCGGATTGAGTTTTAATAATCTTTCAAAAATTTCCTGAGCCTCGTTATATTCATCTTTTTCAAAGTGTATTTTCCCAATATTCAATATTGCATCTGTATACTCTGGTTTTATTGCAATCGCCTTTTGCAGGTATTCTTGAGCACGAGCATCCTGTCTAAGTCCATGATACAACACACCAAGATTATTTAAAATAATCTCATTTTCAGGTTCTATATTCAAAGCCATCTCGAGATATTCAATTGATTGCTGAAACTGTTTCTCTTTTATATATATCTTACCTAATGTTAAGTATGGATCAACAAAATCAGGATTTAACTTTATTGCCTCTTTTAATTTATCAATAGCCTCCTTAGTCCTATTAGTACTTATAAAAACCTGAGCCATAGTATTTGCAACCTTAGCTTTTTCCGGATCTTTTTTTTGCATGAGTACTTCTTTATTTTCCTCATACATAGTCATTGCACTACTATCAACTGAAACCCTTTGTGTCTCGGCAAAATTAGGATTAATGGCAATTGCAGTATTATATTCTTCTTGTGCCTTATCAAAATAACCTTTCTCTCCATATAAGAAACTTAAATTATAATGAGCAAGTGCATTCTTGGCGTTAAGTTTTATAGCTTTTTTAAATAGTTTCATTGATATATCATAAAAACCCTGATGATAATAGATTTCCCCCATGGCATTATAAGCATCATCCATATTCGGTTGAAGTTTTATTGCCTTTTTAAAGAATTCGATTGCATCATCATTTGTATATTCGTATTTACCTTCAGATTCTTTTTCAAGATCATATTCACCTTCAAGTGCTTTTTTTATTGATTGTGCAAGATTTTTTAAAGCCAAAGAGTATTTTGGATTTAATTCAATTGCCTTTTCAAAAGCTTCAATTGCTTCCGAATACATCTTCTTAGTATAGAAGAAAGCACCTAAATTATTTAATGATGCGGGAGAGGTTTCATCAACCTTCGCAGCAAATTTTTTTAAAAATTCCTTTTGAGGATCTTTTTTTCCCTTATTTTCCATTATATTTCCAATATTTGCTCCAAATTTAGAATCATTATGGGTTTTTCATTCAATTTGCCTAAATTTTCTAAAAAATTTTCTTCTATTTTTAAAAAATTTTTACTCTCCTTCTGAATGTTCTCTTCTTTTATATCAACAACTTCTAAAACCTCATCCAGATATAGTCCATAATTTGTTCCATCATATCGTACAATAAGAACATCATGTATCTGATTTTCTGTCTCAGGAAGATTTAATCGCTTTTTCAAATTTAGCACAGTAATGATCTCACCTCTAAGATTTATAAGTCCTTCTATAACACTTGAAACACCGGGAATGTGTTTAATCTTATATTCTTTCACGACTTCAATAATATTTGATATTTCAATACCGAAATACTGCGAGTTCAACAAAAAAGTTATACATTTCATATTTGTCTCATCTTCTTTATTATGATCTCCAGTCCCTTTTTAAAAGGAGCAAAAACATAAAATGGGGTAAAGGTCAAATTATCATTTTTCATCTTTGTCTTAACAATAATTATTTCATCACCAACCAGAGGATCATTACCCAAACTGTTATTCAGAATTTCATAAAAGTTTCCCTTTTCTGCTCGTGGAACAGAAGGTATCATAAGAAGGTTCAGCATATCTCCGAGAGCTGCAAGAAAATTTGCAGATAATATATTTCCAATCTCCTGCAATGTCGAAACTAAATTTATTTCATCAACATTTTCCAACGATGTATTTAATAATTTTTCCACAATATAGGCTATTTGTTTGGTATTTATAAAAAAAAGGTTTTTACCGGTAACTTCTCCTAAAATCGTGAACTCAATCCCATAATATGTATCCTTCTGCGGAGCTTGTTCAATTAATTGTTTTTTGTATATAACCCTTGTAATGGGTACATCAATATCTATTTTTTGTCCAAGCAGCTTTGATAATGCAGTCGCAGCATGTGCCGTACCAATATTACTCAATTCTTTAAGAATATCTAACTCATAGTTCTTCATATACATAATTATCACTCCAAAAGCGTGGCAAGATCAATTATCAAGGTCGGTTCACCATTTGCAAGCAATCCTTTTCCCGAGTATATCTTAACTTTTTTTAATATAGCATCTAGATTTTTCACAACAGTTTGCTGCCTTGAATAAAAATCATCAAATATCAGACCGGCTCGCTTCTCACCAAATTCTACGAGAACGACATGATATGTGTCCTTTTCCTTTTTCTCGTACCCGAAATATTCCTCTACCCGAATAAGCGGAACAATGACCTCATCCCTTAGAAAAACAACTTCTTTATTTTTAATTATCTTTATGTCCTCTTTTTGTATTTCCATGGTTTCCTGAATATTTGCAATAGGGATAAGGAATTTTGTGCCCCGAACCTCGACAATAAGTGTTTGAATAATCGCCAATGTACTGGGAAGTATCATTGAAAATGTTGTTCCCTTCCCATATGTAGAATGAATATTTAGAATACCGTTCAAAGATTCGATCTTATTTTTAACTACATCCATTCCTACACCTCGACCTGAAACATCAGTTATTATCTCTGAAGTAGAAAAACCCGGCTTGCAAATAAGCATATAAATATCGGATTTGCTCATGATAGAAAGTTTTTCCTTATTCACAATATTCATTTTCAAAGCTTTGTTCTTTATTTTTTCAATATCCAGTCCATGACCATCATCCTTAACCTCTATTACAACCCGATTTTTTTCTCTTCTTGCAATTAAGTCAATTTGTGCGATCTCAGGTTTACCTATCCTTTTTCTCTCTTTAGATGCTTCTATACCATGATCTACGGCATTTCTTAATAAATGTATCAAGGGCTCGTCTATTTCATCCAAAATAATCCTGTCTAATTCTATATCTGATCCTGTAATAGTAAAATTAACCTTTTTACCTACCTTTTTTGCAAGATCCCTTATTATTCTTGGGTATTTATTAAATATTTGCCCCACAGGTACCATTCTTGCGAGAAGGATCTTGTCTTGCAACTCAGCGGTTATCCGTTGAAAGTTGCTTATCTCGTCCTTTAAGGGTTTTATATTATATTCCTTAGATATTTCACCCAGTCTGATGGTACTTATAATAAGTTCGCCAATAGAATTAACAAGATTATCAAGATGTTTTATCTTCACTTTGATAGTCGGTTCGAGAATGGATTTTTTCTTAACATTTTGTGACAATTTGGGTGATGATTCTTTAATATCAATGTTTTTCTTATTATTTTCAGTCATATCCTTTAATACAAATGGTCGTACATTAACCTTATCAATTTCTCTAATAGCATTGATAATCTCAAAAATATTGTTTATTTCCTTGTCTGTAGTGTATAAAATCAAAAAAGAAAATAGATCCTCACTCTCTTCCAGAACCTTTGTTTCCGGTGCGGTTTTTAATATCTCACCGAATTCGTTAAGTTTTTGAATAATTTGATAGATCCTTACTGACGGCATAGGTGCATTTTTATCAATCTTAATAAAAAACTCATATACCTTTTGTCCGGCATCAAAAAGAGCTTTAAATCCGTTCTTTTCGAATTCGTCAAATATAAATACAGGTTTATCATGAGTTTTATCTTCAACTTTTTCAACAGGTTCTAAATCGAGATCACCGGTATTTTTACTATTTAAAAATTTTCTAATTTCATTGATCGCCTCAACTTCATTTGTTGGTTCCACACCATTCTGAGCAATATGATCCAATATTTCATTGATCTTGTCAACCCAATTATATAGAGAATCAAAATTACCTGCTGTTAAATGCAAATTGCCTGATTTAACCTTGCTAAAAACATCTTCCAAAGAATGGGAAAGTTCGGCTAATTTGTTAAAAGACATGGCTGCTGCCATTCCTTTTAACGTGTGCATATTTCTGAATATTACTTCAATATTTTCCTGTTCATTCTCTTTTTTTTCAAGTTCTAATAATGCATTATTAATACTTTCAATATAAGAATATGCTTCATTAAGAAACATTTCCAAATAATTATTGCTCATAAAGCATCCTCAATAAAACTTTTAATAAATCTTGGTATTTCGCATAATTCTGAAACATAATCAGCATATCCACTTTGGTACACTGAACCCGGCATACCCCAAATGAAAGCCGACTTTTTATCTTGTATAACTATCTTGCCATGATATTCTTTTATAACAGAAGAGCCTTGTGTAGCATCTTTACCCATACCGGTTAAAACAATTCCCATGGTATTTTCCTTAAAGATCTGACCGGCACTATCAAATAAATAATCGGCAGAAGGTCTCACCCCCCAAAGAGGTGGTTCCTTAGTAAGTTTTGCATATATCTTATCATTATCGACCTTAACCTTGAAGTGATTATCACCTTTGGCTACGTATATAACATTTTTTTTAAGTTCCTCACCCTCTTCTACTTCCTTAACATTGATCTCGGATATTCTATTCAACCTTTGTGCAAAACTTTTTGTAAAGGTTGCAGGCATGTGCTGAACTAAAAAAATATAGGCATTCAAATTCGAGGATATTGTAGGTATAAGTTTATCCAAAGCTTTTGGACCACCAGTTGAAGCAGCAATAACAATGCATTTATCCTTTATGTTAATATTTTTTCTTAATGTAATCTTTTTTAATGTCTTCTCATTAATGGCATTTATCTTTTCAAGAGGTATCATTGCAATTTCTTTTAATTTATTTAAAATCTCATTTTTTATTATTCTTAAATTCGGAGATATTACGCCTGAGGGCTTTTGTATAATATCTAATGCTCCATTTCTAAGAGCTTTTAATGAGGGTGAAGCATCCTCGCTGGCAAATGCACTTACCATAACAATTCTTGTAGGTTGATCATGCATAATTCTCTTTACAGCTTCAATTCCATTCATTTTCGGCATCTCAATATCCATTGTTATTAAATCCGGTTTTAATAATCTATTAAGTTCAATCGCTTCCTCTCCATTCTTTGCAAACCCCACAATACGAAAGTTTGGAAAACTACTTATAATATCCTTTAATATATTTCTCATTAAGGCTGAATCATCAACTATTAAAACTTTTATCATACTATTTTTACCGGTTTATTAACACTAATTACCTTAACACTGCCATCAATTAAGCTAAATTCTATGGTCCTGCCAAAATCTTCGCCGACTATTTCCACAATAATTGGAATCCTTTGTTTTTTTAACTCTTCTTTTACAGCCTCAACATTTCTACTACCAATATCGCTTCCCGGTTTATCACTGACAAATGAGAACATCTTCGCACCACCGAATATCTTTGCCTCAAAATTCACAATATCTCCACCTTCAGCAATTAATTTGGCTATCATTTCTCGTATTGCCGTATCGGCATATTTTGCAGTATTCAAAGGTGATCCGCTCTTTGCTAATTTTGATGAAGGGAGCATGATATGTGCAAGCCCGCCAATATGTTTTTCCTTATCATAAATGGCAATACCAACACATGAACCTAACCCGTATGTAATAAGTGTCTGATCTTCGTGACCAATACTATAATCACCCATTCCGACTTTTACACTATTTTCCTTCAAATTAAACTCCCTTGATCAGTTCTCTTATGGAAATATTGTCAGGTAAGAACAGCAAATCAAATAAAAACTGATTACCCTCAATGGTGAATTCATTTTTTAAAAACAACATCTCAACGCCTGCTTCTTCATTAATAATGGAAAATTCATCAACGATGGATTCTAAAAAATCATATTTTATCTGTGGTGGAGTATGAATAAGTGTTTTATGTATGATCTCGCTTATTGCATTAATATAAGATGATATTAAAATATTTCCAAGTTCAAGAAGCATAGATTTAAAAATAGTCAGGTTTTCATCATTAAAATCAATATTCTTAAATTTCTGATGTATCAACATTTCAGATAACCTATTTGCCTCGTCCAATGACAATAATACAATAAATTTTGACGGGTAATTTTCTTTAATATAAGAAAATATTGCCAATTTAATATCAGATGATTTACCAATAAATTCGGCAAATTTATTAGGTTCAACAACAGATAATATTGGAACCTTTATATTAACCGTTTTTCTAATGAGCATTGAAACAGAGGTAGCAGCATTCCCGGATCCAATGGTGCATAATTCTTTAAGAACATCTTTTTCGTAGTCCGATAGACCACCTTGTAAATTCATATTACTCTTCCATGATCCTCGTTATAGCTTCAATTACTGCAGAGGGTTGGAATGGTTTAACAACAAAATCTTTAGCACCAGCTTGAATTGCTTCAATAACCAAAGCTTTTTGCCCCATTGCAGAACACATAAGTATTTTTGCCTTAGGATCAATTTTAATAATAGATTTTACAGCCTCAATACCGCCCATTTCCGGCATAACAATATCCATGGTTATCAGATCCGGTTTCAATCTTGTAAATTTCTCAATAGCCTCTTTGCCTGAACCTGCTTCACCAACGATCTCAAAACCATTTTTTTCTAAAATGTCACGGATCATAGTTCTCATAAATATTGCATCATCTACTATGAGGACTCTCAATTTTTTCCCAGAGTCATTCATTAGAACCTCCTTTTTTATTCAATTATATGGCGGATCATATCTTGTTCTTCACTACTAAGAATATTTTGAAAGTTCAATACTGATATGATCCTTTCATTACCATTTTTATCAATAATTCTTAATATTTTATATAAATAATCGTTAACACCTGTTATTAGTGCAGGTGGTTCAAAAACCCTTAAATTTTTAAGTTCAAGAACATCAAAGACTTTTCGTGTAAGTATACACATTAATTGGTTTTCATATTCGCAAACAATGCCAATTCTTTGCTCTTCGTTTATTTCTATGTGAAATTTTTTTGCAAGATTGATAACAGGAATAATATCACCACGATAGTTGTACAGCCCTTCTATATAATTTTCTGCATTGGAAACTTCATTCAATTTTTCTATAATAACTATCTCCTTAACAAGTAGAATATCAATTGCTAATTCTTTATTCCCAACAAGAAATGATATAACTTCATTTATCGTTAGAGCCGAAGTTTTATTTGAATAATTCTCAATTAAATCGGATTCCTCATAATTGGAATCAATGTCCTTAGTAGTCAATATGTCTTCGTTCGGCATGTTTATTATTTTTTCCTTCTCCTTTTCACGGCTAATATTATCAATCACTTCCGGTGCATTCTCTTTAATTATCGGTGCAATCTTTTTTCCTTTTATATTTTCTTTTTCATGCGTTATTTTTTCCTTCGTACCGGTTTTTAACTTATTATTTTTTATTTTGAAATAATTATATTTTCTTTTAACCATTATTTTAATTCTCAAGCTTTATTAAGCGTTCATTCATATCCTTTAATCTATAACTTAATTTTTTTGCAATATTAAAAAGGATCTTTGATGCAATCCGAGGTTCTTTATATATCATATCGTTAAAACATTTTCTTGTAATAACCAGCAGTTTAGATTCCTCGGCGATCTTTGCTGTTGCAGAACGTTTATCTTCCTCAATAAGTGATATTTCCCCCAAGTAATCACCGGTTTTTAAAGATGCAAGAAAATTTTCTTCGCCATTTTGAGTATTTTTAAAAATATCAATTTGCCCCTTTATAATGACATACATTATTCCACCTGCCATTCCTTCAAAGAACAATGTATAATTTTTCTTATAATCCTTTGTAAAGGCAAGGGTAAGAACGCGTTCCAACTCGTCTTCGTCCAATCCCTTGAATAAGGATACATTTTTTAATATCTCAAATTCAATCATTATAAGATATTTTACTAAAAAATTCACTTTTTTTCAAGGCTTTTTTTATTTATTTTTTCTAATAACATAAAAGGTTAAAATAGTTAAAGATTATTATTCAGTTTTATCAACATCTGTAAATTCGGAATACAATCTTGTTCGAACATCAAAAATCTTCCATCAAAATTATATAATTGCATTCTCAATACCCTTTATATTCCACATATTAAATTCTATATTGTCAACTGTGGGTTGTTTTCCCCCACCTGACGATCAAAGCATGGTATTCATTGAACAATTTCGCATCCTTTTTAAGATTATTATGAAAATATTTCTGCAAAGTATCGTATCTCAGATTCTCTACTTTTAATTGATAATACTTAACAAATCGCTTAGTATACGTATCAATAACGAAAATTGGAACATCAAAAGCATATAAAAGAATAGAATCACAGGTTTCGGGACCAATGCCTTTTACCTTCAATAATTTTTCCCTAAATGTCTCGGGATTACTGAGCTTGAACTTCTCGAAGTTCTCGCAACCCTCATCCTTGAAAAATTTAATAAGGAGTTTTAATCGCTCCGCTTTTTGATTAAAGAATCCGGAGGGCTTTATTAATTTTTTTAACTTCTCTATATCAACATTGAGTATCTTTTTAGGGACAAGCAGGTCTGCCTTTCGCAAATTATTTATTGCCTTTTCAACATTTCTCCAATTGGTATTTTGAGTTAATAATGCACCTATCACAATTTCAAACCTTGAATCGCCAGGCCACCAAAATTGGGGACCATAATATTTATACAGTTTTTTAAAAAGGGAAAGGGGCGTTTCCTGCCCCTTTCCATGAAATTTATCAATCATTAAATTGCAATAATTATTTTCTTTTTTTTCTAATTCTATTCTTTATTATTTTTTTACCTGCATCTTTTAATCTGAAGAACATGGCTTTGAATTTATTGAATTGTTCCTTATTTAAAAGTTTTTGTACCTTTTGTAAATAAGTGATCCTCAATAATTTTTTCTGATATTCAAGATCATTGATCTTTTTAAGTAATTGCTTGATATTTGCGTAATTAATAGTATCGTTAAGCATCTCTTCTTCAATGGAAATATTAAGCTTCTGGATCTTTAAAGCAAACTTTTTACCGGCAAGAAGCATTTCATCTTTAAATTGCTCAAGTTTTTTGACCTGTGCATCTGTAAGATTTAATTCTTCTTTTATTCTTTCTCTTAACCTTTCACCGGGCATCATTTTATTTTGATCCATGTGCCTTTGCATCATCATTTGATCATTGCCTCTGGGACCTGATTTAATAGGTTGGTCGGCAAATGTAAATGAGCTCATAACAAACAACAAAGCAACTAAAAATACGAATGTCTTTTTCATATCTCTACCTCCGTTTATTAATTATAAC
>CAYVPX010000015.1:0-14133 GCA_964453935.1 uncultured bacterium
TTACTTTTTTTCTTTAAATTTTTTCAAAACATCGAGTGCATAATCAATATCAAAGTCAGTATGATCACCGGCAATCTGGAATCTGATCTCTTCCGAACCCTTTGGAACAACAGGATAATTAAGTCCCGTTGCAATAATACCGTTTTCAGTCAAAAATGCAACTATATCGGATGTTAATTGTGTATCTCTAACCATTAAAGGAACAACCGGATGTTCGCCTTCAAGTGTTTCATAACCGGCAGCCTTTAATCCCTGTCTGAATTTTGCTGTTAATTTTCTCAAATGCTCAAGTATCTTCAATCCTTCCGGACTGTCAATGATATCAAGTGCCTTAGAGGCTGCTGCCGCTTCCGATACCGTTATGGGATTGGAATAAATATACATTGGTGAAGTTTCTCTGAAATAATCCAGTATTGCTTTATCTGAAACAACATATCCGCCGTTTACACCAAATGCTTTTCCAAGTGTTCCGATCAAAACATCAGCCTTTGCACCCGTGTATTCTTCTGTTCCTCTTCCTGTTTTACCAAATGCTCCCACACCGTGAGAATCATCAACAATGGAAATTATACCTTCTTCAAATTCAGAATCGTATTTATTGCATATTTCAACGATCTTGTCAAGAAGAGCATTGTCCCCTCTCATTGAAAATATTCCGTCTGTAATAACAAGTAAGCGTTTTGCTTTTCCAATGCTTTCTTTTATCTTTACATCAAGATCTGCCATATCATTATGCTTGTATATTGCTTTTCCGGCAGGTCTGGAAAGTTTCATCCCATTAATAATACAATTATGATTGAGTTCATCACTTATAATAATGGTCTCTTTTGTTGTAAGCGGTACAATAACGCTCATACTTGTAACATAAGCAGATGAAAAGATCATTCCGGCTTCTTTGTTGTGGAATTTCGCAAGCTTATTTTCCAGCTCGGTATGTATTCCATAGGTTCCACTGATAAACCTTACGGCGCCGGGTCCTACACCAAACTGTTTTGATGCTTTTTCTTCGGCTTTGATCATGTCCTTTCTCAAAGACAGTCCAAGGTAGGAATTGGAATTCATTTTTAAAAATTCTTTTTTACCGTATCCTTCAATAAAATACCTTGGTCCTCTGTTCTTTTTTGCTCTAAGTACACCGGTTATGACCAACTCATCACCTTTGCTGACATTTCGACTTTTCAGATCATTTACATGATCCTTCAATATTTTACTTAATTTTTCTGTAGACATATATAACCTCCTACAAATTAATATTTAATTTCTTCGAAAGATTTTTCAACATATCTTCCGTCATTTTTTCTACACCATAATCCGGTTTCCAGCCCCATTCTTCAGTAGCTGCGGAATCATCCATAGAATTCGGCCAGGAATCTGCAATTGCCTGTCTCACGGGATCAACTTTATAGGTGATCTCAAATTCAGGGATAAATTTTTTAATTTCCCTTGCCAATTCTTCGGGTGTGAAATTCATAGCAGTCACATTAAAAGCATTTCTATGTATCAACTTATCCGGATCCGCTTCCATAATGTCTATTGCCGCTTTTAATCCGTCGGGCATATACATCATATCAAGGCGTGTATCCTTGCTTAGGAAACATTCATATTTTTTATCCAGCAATGCCTTATAATAAATATCCACGGCGTAATCCGTAGTTCCGCCACCCGGAGGTGCAACATAGGAGATCAATCCGGGATATCTAACTCCCCTTGTGTCAACTCCGAATTTTAAATTGTAATAATCGCACAGTAATTCGCCTGACACCTTCGTTACACCATACATTGAAGTGGGTCTTTGAATTGTATCCTGCGGAGTTGCATCTTTCGGGGTTGAGGGTCCGAAAGCACCTATGGAGCTTGGCGTAAATACTGAACAATTATAATTTCTTGCAATTTCCAATATCACTGCAAGACCATTAACGTTGATCGCCCAAGCAAGCTGGGGTTTACTTTCACCTACGGCTGAAAGTATAGCAGCAAGATGAAAAATTGTTTTAATATCATATTTTTTGATAACTGCTTCAACTTCATCATAATTGGTAACTTCAATAAATTCAAATGGTCCGGAATTCAAAAGCTCTTCGGAAGGTTTTTTATGATGACCGGCTGCAACAACATTTTCACCACCGTATTTTTTCCTAAGAGCCATTGTAAGTTCAGCTCCAATTTGACCTACGGCACCCGTAACTAATATCTTCGTTTTCATATACACCACCTATCAATACTTATTACTTGATTTTAACATATTTTATATTATTTTTCAACGGGTTCAGATAAAAATGCAAAGTTCAAATCTTTTTTAACCACGAACGACGATCGTTCTTCTTTGTATTAAAAATCCGTACTTATATCAAATTGAAAATAGGTATGAGGATCTATTCGCTGAAAATCCCAGCGTTTAGCGAAATCAAACATAAGGTCAAAATATCCCACAGAGAATCTAATGCCAAATCCGATGGACGATTTTATATCATCAAAAACATACCCGTTTTTCGTCTTATTAAAACCGTGGAAATCTTTATTATGCCACGCGTCACCAATATCCCAAAAGAACAAGCCTCTAATATAATAAAAATTAAATATACCGGATAACCTTAAAATATCTATAAATGGAATTCTTAATTCTAAATTTGAGAAAAATCCATTGTTGCCGAATATCGACATTGGGTAATAGCCACGAATAGAGCCGATGCCACCTAAATAAATATAATTCGGGTCATTACCCCAACTGGTGTAACCGAATAAGCGGTATGCAAGGGTGCTTCTCATCGTAACCTTCATATATTTTCTATAATCCAACAACAAGTTATAAGAGTTATAATAATTATCTGTTAAGGGCGCAGAACCTGAAAAGGAAAGCATATATCTTGAGCCCTGATTATAAGTAAAAAATCCCGGTTTTGTATTATCATGCACATAATTTATTGTAGTGCCAAGCATTCTTTTTACAGATGGGTAATTAAAATATATTTGAAAAGTTGAGTCATAATATTTAAAACCATATTTCAGCTCGAATTCCAGCCGATCATACTTATCGAAAGCATATTGAGAAATAAATGAAGCACCCCAATTACCCTCGTAGCCAGTGGTATTAATATCCCGGAAATAATAATCCTGCCTTCTGTTATATCCCACAAAACCCCAATTAAGTCGTCTTGATTGATCAAAATAATACATATAGAAATTGTTAAATTGCCTTATTGCATCAATTGTAAGTGAAATTACATGATCGCCCAGAATATCTGTCAATGTTATATTAGAATAATTTTCTATAATACCATTTTCGTAGGTTACATAACTACCTGCATTAACCGGATAAAATTTTAACTTATATTTTTTTACATTTCTTAAAAATTCCACATTATAATTTACTTTTGACTGTGTATAGACATTCTGCGGATTATCATGAAAAGTTTTAAATACCTTGAAATCCTTTACCTTTCTAATATAAGTTTTATAAAACCCATGTTTGTATGATGTGAAAGCAATTCTCGTCCCATCCGGTGATATATTAGGCATAATATTAGCAACGGTAACATTTGTTAATTGTTTGATCTCGCCCGTATCCATATCCATTAAAAAAAGATTAGGGATTTTATTTGATCTATCGGAAACGAATACTAACCTTTTACCATCCCTTGATAATGATAATTGAACATCCCAACTTTTTGAAAATGTTATTTGTTTTTCAATCTTGCTTTTTAGATCAAGGTAAAAAATATTTTTATATTTATCCAATGATTTTGTAAAATAGATTCCGTCTTTATTATGATCATATGCAATGTATTGAATAAATCCCGTATCCCTGGTAATCTGCTTTGTATGTTTTGTTCTTATGGAGAATTGAAATATTTCTCTCCCACCCTTATGTTCACCTGTAAAAAACAGATCATTTTTGCTTTTCCAAACCGGAAAACGAGGTTTTAATATGTCATTAAATCGATATTTTTTAAAGGCATTCGTCATTAAGTTGAATATAAGTAGAATATCAGACCTTCCGTCTCTGGCAAATATTGCTAAATTCTCGCCATCAGGTGAGATACTCATTGAGTTATTCTCAACAATTAGATATTCGTATTTATTAGTAGCCAACGGTGTGATCCTTTTTACCAGCTTCAAACCATCTGATTTTACAGCATAAATGTCAAGTTTTCCGTTCTTATTGGTAATTGCTGCAACCATTGCACCGGAAGGGTAAAATACGGGTTGTATCCAAATGTCTCTGGAATACAATTCATTTAATACAGGTTCTCCATAATCGACATCAGGGTCCTCCTCATTCTCGATCTTAGGCCAATTTGTTTTCTTTAAAAAGTTATACCACATATCATTATTTCTTTTATATGAAAAGCCTGTTACCTTTTTAAATATTTGTTTAAGTGACATTTTACCAACATTTCGCATATAACGTACCAATTTTCTGAACTTTTCAATACCGTATTTATTGTAGAACCATTCAATAAAGCTTTGACTCTCTTTATAACATTGGAAAACATTAGGGGTATAATAAAAATTTTCCATTTGCTGTAAGCTATAAAAATTATTGTTCATAACAGCATCACGAAGGACCATTTTCCCCGTCATATCCCAATGCCGACTGAAAAATTCCGCCGTTCCTTCCATAAACCACATAGGCGGCTCTTTTGAAAGCAATCTGTTCTTTAAAATATGATATTGAAAAATATGCGTTAATTCATGCCACACGAGTGCCCGCAATTCTTCATGAGGTGCATCCACCGGTATTACGAGTCGTTTCATCAAAACCTCAGCAAAACCCTGTACCTGTGGTGGAACAAAACCTGAAATAATATTTGTCTGTTCAAAATCCTTATGTGTTTTATATATTATAACAATGGTTTTTTCTTTGATCTCATATTTTAATACTTTCGAATGGTCTGCATAGGCATTTTCTAAAATATTTACTATTTCCAATAATCTATTTTCTTCGGATTTATAATAAAATATTTTAAAATGTTTTGATTCTTTTATATACCATTTAAAATTTTTATAATAAAGCTTGTTCTGTCCAAAACTAAAAATATTAACGCTTGAAAAAAGTAATAAAAATAATAAAAAATGTTTAACGCGCAATTAAATTTCTCCTAACTTTCTGTTTCTTTGGTAAATAATTTTCAAATGTTGTTTTTAAAAAATCATCAAAGTTATTCTTTACAAAATCATATTCATCGGGGGCTTCGCCATTTGAAAATTCCTGCGATGTTGAAAAATCCTTTCTAAACTCTACAGAATCTTTATTGCCATTATATAAAAAGATCTGCACATTTATATTGTAAACATGCTTTTTTTCGTAAACTTCTTTATAATAATATGCCTGATAATTAGGATCAAATACTTTTTTATAAACATAACCTTCCATTACCTGCTGGTTAAAATATATAAAACTAAAAAGATAAACACCTTTTATTGGCTTTTTAAAATTGATGTCATCAAAACTAATGATATTTCCTTTTCGCTCATTAAATGATATGGTGAAAGGCAAGGTATCTTTTTTAACCTTGGTCAATTTCAAATCACTTAGGATCTCAAAGGATTCTTCTAAAAGATCTTCTCTTGCATTTTCAAAAAAGGAACTATCTTCATCCTTGATGGAGATATAAGGTGAAGTAATATAAATATTTCCCAACTTTTTTGCACTTTCCTTGGGAGGAATGGTTCTATCAAAGTTTATCTTTACATAATGAAAACACGAGGAGAAAAATAATATTAACGTCATTATACCAATGGTTTTAATTGCCAATTTCATTTAATAATCCTTTATAATTTTTCTCTATACCCTGATTATCATTTATAAGAGAAAGTGCACTTTCATACTCTTTTACTGCTTCATCATACTTGCCCTCGGCTTCTAAACATACGCCGAGATTATTATGGGCTACCCAATCATTGGGATTTTCTTTTATCAATTGACGAAAATGAAATTCCGCCTCTTTGTAAATCCCTTTTTTCATCATGCTTATTGCATAGTTATTTTCTATCTTTATATAATTTTTGGTACATGAAAAGGCAAAAATTACTAAAAATAAGGTTAAAAGATAGGTTTTATATCTCATAAACAATACAAAATGCCACCGCATAACCGGAATCGTGAGATATGCTAATATCAATTTGATATTTACCATTAAGTTTATTTCTTAGCATCTCATTGTCAATCTCAATATTAATGCCGGTTTTCCTATTAGTAATAATGGAAATTTCATTAAACTCATAATCGATTTTAAAATTTGATAATGCCTTGTAAAGGGCTTCTTTTGCAGCAAACCTTCCGGCAATGGTAGGAAATGGATACTTGAATTCTTTAAAATATTCGATTTCTTTCGCAGAAAATATTTTATTCCACTTATTGTTATCCTTAAAAACTCCTTTTATTCTTTCTATTGAAATAATGTCTACGCCGGTTTTTATTCTCATAAATGACCTGCATAAAGCGGGAATTTTTTACAAAGTTCCACAACATCTTTTTTGACAGAGGCAAGCAGTTTTTCATTTTTTCTATCTTTTAATACCTTTACTATGAGCTCTGCAATATAATCCATTTCACCGGGACCCATTCCTCTTGTGGTTACAGCAGGTGTTCCCAATCTTATACCCGATGTAATGAAGGGTTTTCTCTGGTCAAATGGTATTGTGTTCTTATTGGTTGTGATACCCGCTTTTTCCAATGCTTTCTCTGCTCTTTTTCCTGAAAGTTCGAAAGGATTCAGATCAACAAGCATTAAATGTGTATCTGTTCCGCCTGCAACCAGTCTTAATCCTCTCTTTTCAAGTCCTTTTGCCAATGCTTGAGCATTCTCCAGAATTTTTTTCTGATATATTTTGAATTCAGGAGACAAAGCTTCTTTAAAAGCAACTGCTTTAGCAGCAATAACATGTTCCAATGGACCACCCTGAATACCCGGGAAAACATTTCTATCCACAGAAGCGGCATACTCTTCCTTGCACATTATCATACCGCCGCGAGGTCCCCTTAATGTTTTATGAGTGGTGGTTGTAACTATATCCGCATACGGGATAGGCGATGGATGCAAGCCGGTAGCGACCAAACCCGCAATGTGAGCAATATCCACTACAAGATAGGCATTCACTGAATCTGCAATTTCTTTGAATCTTTTAAAATTGAGAAATCTCGGATATGCAGATGCTCCCGCTATAATTAATTTTGGTTTTACTTCTTTTACCTGCTTAGCCAATTCATCGTAGTCAATTTGTTCCGTTTCCTTCGTAACTCCATAGGGAACCACATTAAAAAACCTGCCTGAAAAGCTTAGCGGATGCCCGTGAGTCAAATGACCTCCATTTGAAAGTGCCAATCCCATTATTGTATCGCCAGGTTCTATTAAACTAAAATAAGCAGCCATATTTGCTTGTGACCCGGAATGGGGTTGTACATTCACATGCTCCGCGCCAAAAAGTTCCTTCGCTCTTTCTCTTGCAAGATCTTCTGCAACATCAACAAATTCACAACCGCCATAATAACGTTTACCCGGATAACCCTCTGCATATTTATTTGTCATTACAGAACCAAGTGCTTGTAATACTGCCTCTGAAACAAAATTCTCGGACGCTATAAGTTCAATATTGTAAACTTCTCTTTTTGTTTCATTATGAATTGCATTAAAGATTTCAATATCGGTTTTTTTGAGATCATCAAACATGGTCATCTCCTTTATCTTTTAATTTTTATTATATCACTTTTTATTATTTTTTCAAAAGATTTTTAATGACTATCTTTATACCACTTGATAAGATTTAATGCCGCCTTTATATTAGCAATAGATTTGATAAAAAGTTTTTTAAGATTAGGATCGGTAACAGATACGAGTTTATCATATATTTCTTTATATTGGCCCTTTAAAAATTCATCTGCATGTTTTAAACATTTGATACCTGAGTTCATATTTTTTGAGACAGATTCCATCTCTGCATTCAAATAAAAATTAAGATCCGTTTGGTTATCCCATAATGCCATAAATACATTAGTTTTGCATTTCCCTATCTCACAGGTAAATTGTATTTGTGGGTCAGTTTTAATAATAGACAATGACGTATTTTCGGGATTGCCGAAATAGTAAACCGTCATATTATTAAGAGTTTCTTTTTTTATCTCCATGTTTTATTGTACTATAAAATTGAAAAAATTTCCAATATTTTCTTTAATAATTTTTTTGTTCCATTTAAAGGATAAATATTCGCAGCATCTGACGGAGATGAATTCGGATCAAAATGGGTCTCCATAAATAAGCCATCGGCTCCGGCAGCAATACCAGCTCTTGCAATTATGGGAACAAATTCTCTATTACCCAATGTTCTGTCTCCTCCGGCACCCGGCAATTGAACAGAATGCGTTGCATCAATAATAACGGGAACATTGAATTTTTTCATTATGGGAATGGATGTCATATCAACGACCAATCTATTATATCCGAAACTGGAACCTCGCTCAGTAAGCCAGACCTTTTTATTTCCTGTGGAATAGACTTTATCTATGATATTTTTTACTTCATAAGGAGAAAGAAATTGCCCTTTTTTAACATTAATGATCTTTCCCGATGTACCGGCAGCAAGTAAAAGATCAGTTTGACGGCATAAGAATGCAGGGATCTGTATAATATCCGCTACCTTTGAAACCTCCTCAACCTGTGATGGGAGATGAACATCGGTGGTGATCTTGAAACCGAATTTGTCTTTAATATGTTGAAGTATCTTTAATCCTTTTTTTATTCCGGGTCCACGAAACGAATTAACACTTGAACGATTCGCCTTATCAAATGAACCTTTAAAATAAAAATCAACATTATTGAATTCTTTTACAATATTGTAAAGTCCGTGAGCGATCTTAACTGTAATTTCTTCATTTTCGATTACACATGGACCTGCAATAAATTTAAATCTTCTATTTGCCATTTAAAATATCCTCCACTTTTTTTAGATCTTCATAGGTATCTACACCTATTGTATCTTCATTCAACTTTGCAACAAATATTTTGTATCCATGCTCGATAATTCTCAGTTGTTCCAATTTTTCAGAAATTTCATTATTTGCAGGTGCTAATTTAATATATTGCTCAATAAATGCTCTCCTATATAAATATACCCCAATATGCTTGTGGAATGGGCCTCTATACGGTATGGGAGATCTGGAAAAATAAATCGCTTCGCCTTTATTATTAAAAACAACTTTCACATTATTCGGATCTGCGGCGTCTTTTTCATTTATCGGATAGTAAAATGTTCCACACACAAATTTATCATTATTTTTTGGAAAGAGATGGAACAATAGATCAATATTTTCACCCTTGAACAAAGGTTCATCCCCTTGCAAATTAAATATGAGTTCATAATCTTTTAATTGTTCCAGAACGGAAGCGATCCTTTCCGTACCACTTTTAACATTTTCCGGTGTCATTATAACCTTTCCGCCAAATCCTAAAACAATGGAACGTATCACCTCATCCGATGTTAATATAAAAGTTTCCTCTGAATATTTGCTCATATTGGCGTTTTCCCAAACATATTGTATCATAGGTCTGCCATTTATCTTTTTCAATGGTTTACCCGGAAATCTTTGCGATGCCATTCTTACAGGAATAACAGTACAAAGTTTCATTTCTCCTCCCCCCTGATCTTATTGATTATCTCTGTAGAACTGATGTTATAAATAAAATCTACGAGCTTTACCTGTCCCTGATTGGCTTTTACAAAATCACTACCAACAATATTTTCCTCTTTGTAATCTCCGCCTTTTATTAAAATATTGGGAATTATCTTCTTTATGAGATTAATGGGCGTATCTTCTTCAAATCCAATAATGTAGTCAACAAAATCAAAATAAGAAAGGAAAAGAGCGCGCTGTTCAAAGGTAATAATGGGTCTGCTCTCACCTTTTAATCTTTTTATGGAGCTGTCCGTATTCAAACCGATTATAAAAATATTACCCATTAATGAACCACTTTTCAGGTAATCGACATGACCAACATGCAATAGATCAAAACAACCATTGGTAAAGGCAATTGTTCGTTTAGTTTTTTTTATTTTATTCAAAATTGGTATAAATTCTGAAACATTTTTAAATATTTTCCTATTATTCATGAAGCATTATATCCTCAATGATCTCTGGTGTCGGAGCAGCTGCACCCAATTGACTTACAACATAACTAGCACCGTAATTTGCCAATAGTGCACTTTCAATGGATGAAAATCCGGAGATCAATGCCAAGGTAAATAAGGCAACAACCGTGTCACCTGCACCGGTAACATCATACACCTTTTTTGCTTTTGTAGGAATAAAATGTATTTTTTTATCAAATAATATCATACCCTTTTTCCCAAGTGTTAACAGAATCATTTTATTGGCTCCGGCTCTTTGGACCCGTTTTACTAATTCTTCAAAGTCAATGGACTTTTTTATGCCCAATAACTTTTCCGCTTCACTAAGATTAGGTGTTAAACAATAGGTCCCTTTATAGAAGGAAATATTTCTTGTAGGATGCGGATCGGCAATGGTAATAATATTATTTTTGTTTGCGTAATCAATTATATTCAGCATAATGCTCTTTTTTAATAAACCTTTATTATAATCTTCTATAATAATAGCATCAATAACATTCTCCTCAAGTATGTTTTTAATATGCGGAAAAAGCTTGTATTTATTATTATCAGGATCATAATCCACTCTTAACATCTGCTGGTTCAATGCAATAAAACGCTCTTTAACATTAGTTTTAAAATTCTTTTTTCTAATAAGATATTTCCATGAGATAGAACTTTTATCCAAAAGGGAAAAAAGGATCGGTGTGGCTTGATCATCTCCGATTAAGCCTATTAAAATTGGAATACCACCCATAGAAGATACATTCTTTGCAACATTTGCAGCGGCGCCTAATTTATACTCAATGTTGTTAACCTTCACCACAGGAACAGGTGCTTCGGGAGAGATCCTTTCCACATCACCATAAACATATTTATCCAAAATAATGTCCCCGATAATTGCAATTTTCTTACCCTTGATATTTTTTAATTTTGAAACAATAAGTTTGTTCATTTAAAACACCTTTTTTATTTCCCGAGCTGCTATTTCAGGAGGTAAATGATTTATATAAACACCGGTTCCCCATTCAAATCCGGCAATGTTTATGATACGAGGAATAATTTCAAAATGCCAATGGAAATCTTCTTTTATTGTCTGCCAATATCCTTCTTGAGGAATAAGATTGGGAGAATCATGAAGCAGAAAATTAAAACTAAAGTCATTTGCAAGTATCTTTTGTAAAGTTCGAAAATATCTTTTTATCAATTGTGATAGTTCCAGAATTTCTTCCTTGCTTATCGTTGTAAAATCGTGTGAATGCTTCAAGGGTAATATCCATGTTTCAAATGGAAATCTGGGTGCCCAAGGCGATAGCAAAAGGAAATGCTTCCCTTTCCAGATCACTCTTTCATCAAGTTTAATCTCCTGTTTAATAATGTCACAGAATACACATCTTTCCTTTATTTTATAATGAAATCTTGCACCTTCCAATTCTTCTTTTATCTTTTTAGGTACAATGGGCAATGCAATAACCTGCGAGTGCGGATGGTGAATGGAAGATGCACCGGCTTTTTTACCATGATTTTTAAAAATAAGAATATACCTGAATCGTTTATCTTTTTTCAGATCAATGATCCTGTCCCTATATGCCCATAAAATTTTTTCTATCTGGTTACTGGACATAGTGCCGAAGGTAGCATCGTGTTCAGGTGTTTCAACAATAATTTCATGTGCTCCGATACCCGTTATAGAATCATATATACCAAAACCCTTATGTTCTACTTCCCCTTCAATACGAAGCAACGGTGAATGTGCGGGAAAACCCCTTACCCACCATGAGCTCCCATTATTTTCAGGTGAACGGTAGGAAAATATTTCATGAGGTGTCATATTCTCATGACCAGGGCAAAACGGACAATTTTCTTTGGACACATATTTAGCATTATTTTCAATTTTTTCTCTATAGTCATAAGGCCTTCTCGATCTTTCAGTTGAAATAATTATCCATGAATTCGTTATCGGATCTTTTCTAAATTCTGACATTTATTCTTCTCCTTTTTTAATTATATCATTAAAAACATTGTAAATCAAAAATTGGGATAACTTTTCATTTCTCATGAGCGTCTCAAATGATGTGGTTAATTCATAATGCTCTTTTTTCTTTATAAGTAATGGAAAATTATCAAATCCATCATATATGGAGATCATTCCCTTAATATTCTTTATTCTTTTAATCTTTAAATTAAATTCCAAATACTTCCTATTACCCAAAATGAAGCGAGCATTTTTTATCTTATAATAAAAAGTTGATGAATAATCAGGATCATACATATCATTTATAGTACATTCGCGACTATTCATTGATAAAGAAATAATCCTATTCCCGTTATGGTTATAGGAAAAGAGGTAATTTTTATTCCAATAGTACCTATTTAAACGGTAGAATATTTTTGCCGGAAATCCAGCGGGTAATGTAACTTTTACAATATTCTTATCAAAAAAAAGCAGACCTGTTTTTATTCTCCTCTCTTTATTATCCGAGGGATGGTTTAAAATGTGATAATTTCTATTTCTTCTTATCACAAGTTCTGATGAACCACCTCCATCAAGTGCCAATGCCCATCTGCATTTATACTTTTTAAAGAGCTTTGCAAAATTTAATTCATTTATACCAAATGAGGATAAACTCCTTCCATCAACAACAATAAGATATATGTACTTTTTTGAAATACCAATACCGCTCATTGGATTTTTTTTACTTGGCTTTGCCACGATCCTACCTTTCCTTATTAAAATATTTCCCGCTGATAATATAGCCCTGTATTCTTTTGCCAAGGTATAAGTAAGATTTGAAGGTTTAATATATTTGAATGAAATATCTCCGTTATGTGAAATTAATATTGACCAGCGCCATTTAACATTTTTTTTAGCATATATTCTCCCATTTATTGCGAGAACACCTAAGATCTCATTATTTTCTCTACCAAAAAATCCGCCGTTGATACCAGCCAATGCCTGCCTTTTTTTCGCCATTTGGGATAATGACATAACCTCATTCTCAGGAGCAACCACAATATTAGGTTGATAAATTCCCCTTTTTATTTTTATGATAGAGATTTTTAGAGGGCCACCGTTTTTCCAAATATAATTCTTTTGAATAACCTCAATATTATTTCCAGCGTAAATACCTGTTAATATGAAAATAAAAAATAGGAAAAAACTAAATTTTAAATAAATTATAATCCTTTTCATTGATGTTACCAATTTTTGTTTGAATAAATATTGCTAATTTTGAAAGCACCGTATTTAAAGATTCCCTTGATTTTGCTAATATGAAAAAAACCTTATCAACGGTCTCTGCATGATTTTTACCCCAATAAATGGGATTTTTCAATAATGCGAAGATAATCGACTCCTCTTTTAATCCATCATAAACAATATGCGGAACACCTATATTCATATCAAGAATAGTAGGCGAAATATTTTCACGGTCCAATATAGCATTTATAATAAGATTCTTGTGGCTTTTATACAAATTACCTATTACCTCCGAGACCAAATTTGGTTTATCATTATAATCATTAGCAATTTTAAGAAATATTTTTTTCACTCTGTATATCCTAACATTTTTAAGAACTTCTCATCCCTTTGCCAATTTTTTTTCACCTTTACAAATAGTTTTAAAAAAAATTTCTTTTGAAATGTCATTTCTAATAGTTTTCGTGAATAAATGCCAATATCTTTCATTTTACTTCCATTTTTTCCTATGATTATTGCTTTTTGTGAATCCCGTTCAACATATATATTTGCGTAAATTTTGATAATATTCTTATTTTCTTCCATTATATCAACATATACAGCAGTGCTATAAGGAATTTCTTTATTGGTATTATTGAAAATTGCACCTTTTATGATCTCTGCAATGACAAATTTTTCAGGGTTAACGGATATATAATCAGGAGGATAGTAGAATTCACCACTGGGTAAATATAATTTTACGGTTTTCAAAAATTCCTCTAAATTCTGCTCCTTTAATGCAGAGATGGGAATAAATTCTTTAATGAACTTATATTCGGATAATTTCTCGATCA
>CAYVPX010000016.1:0-6346 GCA_964453935.1 uncultured bacterium
AAAGAGAAAGTATCTCCACCAAATTTTAAAAAAGTAAAAAGATATAAATCATTTAATGTTCATTATTTATTATCGTTATACTGTTATCGCTATATCAAGTATTCTATTGTTCTATCTTATTCCACTAATTTATTCTTTACCGCTTTTTATTTATACTATCCCTCTATTTTTTCTTCTGCTATTTTCAAAAAATCCTTATATTAATGTTTTTATTACCTTGGTGCTATTGGTCTTAAACTATTTTCTACCTGTTTCGCTTGGTATTTTCATCTTATTTCCTCTTTTTTTAGCATTACTTTTTGATGGCAAGAAATTATATCTATATTTGATCATATTTGCTATGATCCCGTTGTCTATTCAAAATATGTACTATCTTTTGTTCATCTTTTTAATATTTATTTATTTAATATCAAATAAAAACAGAAAAGAATGGGTTCTATTATATATCTGGCTTTTTATTTTTATTTCAAGCATTTCAGCAATGAGTTATTTAGGAATAAAAAACATTTCAATATTGAAGTTAAAGCAAATATCAAATAATGAACAGGTAAAGAACTTGATCTTAAAGGGGAACACCTCGTTTTTAAGCTATATTATTAATGAAGTATATTATAGTGGAAATATCTCTAAAATTTCCCTTTTTGATAAAGGAAAGATCTTATTAGATCAGAGTCCATCATCCCTTATTAATAATCTCCCGAAAATAAATAAGACATCCAAAAAAAATATTATTTCTCTAAATGGTGTAAAATATCACTACTTATACTTTTTTAATCCCATAAAAGAAAAGAAAAAATTACTTGGTTTTTTCAGATTACAAATATTGAACAGAGACATAAATAGATTAGACTATTTTATGAGAGCTTTTTCATTATCAGGTATATTATTTATTTTTTTTACTTTCTTTTTTTTAATATACGATAATAGATATATAAAATATAATTTAGTAAGCAGAAACAACAATATTTTCTTAACATTACTGCTTTTATTACTTGCTATCACCGTATTTTTATACCTTGTTCTTAATAACACTTACAATATTTCAAGAAGATTAAACTATGCCAGTGAATTACAAAATAGCTCGGTAGTGTTTTTAACAAATATAAAGAAAGAAATTTCATTGTTAAAAAATAAATTGAACGCTTCGAATAATGATTATCTTTCCGGTGACAGTATAATAGAAAATAATATTCATATTAAATTTATTAAACAACTTAAAATTGAGAAGAACAATATTCCCATTATGTTCAATGGAAACATTTACTTTGCTTCAAGTTATAAAAGAGGTACCCTGCTTTTTCTTTTCAAAGATCTGTATGCGAATTTTAATAGTGCCAAAGACCAATTTATTACAGTATTATTAAAGGATCAAATTGTATATAACTCAAATATTCACGGAGTAATATTAAATGAAATAGATTATAATATAGGTGAAATTAGATATACGCATCACTTTATAAATTTTGCAGTTGCTATTAAGGGCGCAAATAGGTTTATATTTATCTTTTCAAAACAATTGAATTATTTACATTTAGGATTATGGTTCTATTTTGGTATTTATTTTTATCTTTTAATATTTCTATATTTTATAATTAAATTTATTATAACATATTTCAATAGAGAATTATTAATCCTTGAAAATGGTTTCCTTCAGTTAAGAAGTGGTAATTATAGCTATAAAATCGAAACCAATAAGAATATGGCATTTGAGAAATTGTTTAATGATTTTAATTTAATGGTTGAACGCTTAAAGATCGCAAGGAAAAAAGAACTGGAAAATGAGGCACTAAAGAACCTGGAATTAATTTCTAAAAAAATTGCTCACGAGATCAAAAACCCTTTGACCCCTATTACTATGCTCTTATCTCATTTAAGATCATTGTTTGAAGATGATAAAGACAGTTTTGATGAAGAATTTTTGAAATCTGTTGACATAATTTATGAACAATTGGAATATTTAAAGAAAATCTCAACTGAATTTTATACATTGGGTAAATATTCAAGTTTTAAAAGAGAATATTTTAAATTAGAAGAGTTTATGGAGGAGATAAAGAATATTTATCAGGATATTTTTCAAAGAATAGGAATAATATTCCACGCTAAATTCCCATCAAAAGTAATATATACGGACAAAAATATTTTAAGACATATTTTTATCAATATTATTGAAAATGCCATTGACGCTTTAAAAGATAAAGAAGAAAAATGGATTGACCTGAAAATATATGAGGATAATGAAGCAATTGTTATTCGATTTGAAGATAGTGGTGGTGGCGTGAAAAAAGAATTATTATCCAAACTCTTTGATGCTGATTTTTCCACAAAAAAAGCCGGTATGGGGATTGGGTTATCCTTTATTAAAAAAAGTATAGAAATTCAAAAGGGAAATATAAAATTAAAAAATGGAGAAAAGGGACTGATCATTGAAATTTATCTTCCAGCTTTTTGATCATCTCTTTTGTATCACTTTGATTGTTTCCATCGAGGAGCTGTTTACAAATTCTCACATTTCTATTAAACTCACTCATATATTTATTATTTAAAGGTTTACCTCTTCCTGCCTTGAATTTTAAAGGATTTATCCAATGTCCGTTCTTCTTGATCCTAAAATCCAAATGAGGTCCGGTAGCAAGTCCGGTCATACCCACATACCCAACCGTTTGTCCCATTTTCACATGAAGACCTTTTCTCATTCCCCTTGCATATCGTGAAAAATGGTTGTATATTGACTCATAACCATTTGAATGTTGAATAGTAATAGAACGACCTGCTCCACCAGCCCAACCAATCCTCTTGACATATCCATTTCCAATAGAATGCACGGGAGTTCCTCTTGGCGCAGCGTAATCTATTCCATGATGAGGCCTATATATATGTAATACAGGGTGGTATCTACGTTCAGTATAATATGATGATATTCTTTTGAATTTTAAAGGATATTTTAAAAATGCACGTTTTAAATTATGTCCATTTTCATCAAAATAACCGGAGAAATTTCCTTTTATAAAGAGGAAGGCATATTCTTTTTTAACCTTTTTCCCCATATATTTTGCACAGATCACCTTGCCGTATTTTTGATTACTACTTCCCGTATTTATTTTTTCGAATAGAACAGTCAAAGAATCATCAGTCCGAATATCTTTAAAAAAGTCAATGGACCATTTAAAAATATCAACAACCTTGTATAGTAAATTATATCCCTCATTTTGTTCTTCGAAAGCACTGTACAAAGTGTTTTTAATAGTAAATTTTTTAAGGCAATAATTTGATGTAAACGGTATATCCATTTTCGATAGTACCCATTTATCATTTTCTTTGTTCAAGAATATGATCTTCCCCTTTTTTGTTAGAGTGATCTCAACGGAAAATGGTTGTTTTTCTTGCGAATAAACATCAAATACGGTGCCGATCTTAAAATTTCTCGGATCAATGGAATTACTTTTTAGTAATTTAATAAAAGCCAGTGTTTCCTTTGCCGTAAACCCACTTTTAATGAAGATATTATAAAGAGCATCCCCTTGTTCCAATATGAATTCTGCCTTAGTAACATTACCTTCACTATCAATAGATTCATCAATATTGGTAATTGGTCTTTTAGGATATAACAGAATAAATAATGTAAAAATAAATAGAAATGACAGTAACGCTATCTGTTCAGTCTTCTTTTTCATAAAATTCTCTTAGGTTTTTACTCCTAACAGGATTTCTTAGTTTTCTTACTGCTTTTGCCTCTATCTGCCTTACACGTTCTCTTGTAATATTAAAAATATTTCCCACCTCCTCAAGGGTTTTCGGGGTTTCACCATTTAAGCCGAACCGTAATCTAATGATCTCTGCTTCTCTTTCATCTAATGTGGATAATACAGAATTTAATTTTTCTCTAAGCATGATGTTCCTAAAATGTTTTTCAGGGGATTCTACTTGATCCGAAGGAATAAAATTTTCTAATGATACATCATTCTTATCATTAATGGGGGAATCGAAGGAGACGGGATTTTTTATTGCATCAAAAATATTTAGGACCTTGTCATGTTCAACATTTAAGTATTCTGCGATCTCCAATGTATTGGGTTTCCTCCCAAATTTTACTGTTAGAACAGCGGTGGCTTTATTTATCTTATTCTTTTGTTCTATCAGGTGGACAGGGATCCTTATCGTTCTCGATTGATCAGCAATGGATCTTGAAATTGCCTGTCTTATCCACCATGTGGCATATGTGGAAAATCGGTATCCTTTTTTATATTTATATTTTTCAATTGCTCGCATAAGACCTATATTCCCCTCTTGGATTAGATCTTGAAATGTCATATTGCTGTTTACATATTTTTTTGCAAAAGAAATAACAAGCTTTAAATTTGATTCCGCCATTTTCCTTTTTGCTTCATTAATAACAGCCCTTACCTTGTTAATTCTTCTCCATATTCTTGAAATTTCCCAATCTTTATAATAATCATCTTCAAATGAAATATTATTTTTTAATTTATATCCTACTTCTTTTAGTATCCTGCCGAAATAAACATCGCTCAAATGAAGTTTAACCACTTTATTTGCAAGAAATTCTTTCTTCATCCTTATTATTTTTGAATGTTTTAATGCTCCATTTTTTATATCATTAATGATTTCTTCTCGAAGTGAAATAATTTGATCTGCTGTTTTTATGAATTTTAACATTTCTATTTTCTTGCTATCTGCATTCATTTCATTAGCTTCTTCAAAAATAATGATCTTTTCAATTTTATCTATACCGACATTTCTGTTATCTTTAAATTTATCATTAAAAAAAACAACAAATTCAAGATTTAATTTGAACATTGAAATTAAACGGGATAATGCTTCACGGCCCTTTTCTATTGTTTGGAATGTAGCGATCTCTTCCTCTGGGGATAAACGTGAATATCGGCTCATATCCTTCAAATAAAGAACAAGTGTATTTTGAGGAAGTTTTTTATTTTCTTTTTCAATTAAGAAAGAATCTCCCGATTCCAATTCGACATTATTGGGAAGATAATAATTTAACTCACTTTGTTTAGGAATTAGAATTATACCATTTTCTTCCAGCATATTGATCAATTCATCTATCTCTTCAATAGTAAATGTTGTAGGGATAAGTTTGTTCAATTGTTCATAGGTGAGATTTTCGATCTCTCTTTTTTGGATTTTTGTTAAAACACGATTTAATTTTTTCGTTTTATCCATAAAAATTGCCTCCTATTTTTTTTATTATTTTCTTTTTTAATATAGCAAGATCCTGCATTTCCGAATAAACAAGATCTTTTTCTTTATTTTCAAGTTTTTGTTTGGTTTTATTTCTTAACATCACAATTTTTTTTTCTATACCCTTGATCTTGGAGATATAAAATAAGCGTTCCATTGTATTTTCTACATTAGGTTCAGAAGTATAATTTTCAAATGTTATGGTTCCGTATATTTTTATTAATTCATCTTTTTTTTGATCTTCAATATCAAGATTAGATAAATATTCTAAAAAATTATTTGGCATAAAATTATTTTCTTCTATATTCAGATAATCAGTTAGATAAGAAAGCAGATCACGGTAAATGGACGGGAACATTAATCCGGAGGATTGGATCAAATCTAACTTATTTTCAAAAACGGGAATATTTTGAAAAATTATTTTTAAAAGATTCTCCAAAGCCTTTTCATAATCATTGTTCTTATCCTTCACAATTTTGTTCGGCGTACTAAACTCATTTCGTAACTTTGTAGAACTATATTTTTTTATATATGCCTCTTCCACAAAAATCAATTCGTAATTAAAGGCATGAGCAATCTTCTTGATCATTTGACTTTTAATATCAACGTCAGAAATTGACCGTAATAATTCCATAGCGGCTTTAAATCCATGTTCCTTTTCTTTTTTATTAGAAAAATCATATTTTTTTTTTAAATGTTCAAGATAATAATCTTTTAGATCAATACCGTTTTTTTCCATGAACTCTTCAAATTCCTTAGCACTGTATTTTTCAATAAATTCATCGGGATCTTTTACCGGCAATGTAAATACTTTTCCATCCATCCCATTTTTAAAAAATATTTCTATAGAACGAAAAGCTGCATTTTGCCCTGCTTCATCCGAATCAAATAAAATGTTAATATTATCAGTGAATTTCTTTAGTTTATTTACTTGATGATCGGTCAATGCAGTACCGGAAGATGCAACTGAATTTTTTATTCCTGCCATATGAAGAGAAAGCATATCAAAATAACCCTCTACCAGAATAGCTGAGTTTTTTTCCTTTATGAAATCTTTGCTATAATTCAGTCCAAATAAAATATAGCTTTTATTGTAAATAAGACTGTTTGAAGAATTAATATATTTCCCGCC
>CAYVPX010000016.1:6446-13928 GCA_964453935.1 uncultured bacterium
CTAGCAGCTTTTTCACTTAAATTCCTGCTTTTTATAAAATTGGTAAGTAATTTATTTTTACCGACCTCGTTAAAAAGTGTTTTATGAAAGAAAATTTCGGCAAGTTGCATGATCTTTTTCATATTTTCTTTTTCAGTAGATTTAAACCCCGAGGAGAGATCAATACCTATCTCATTTGCCAATTTTTTTATGGCTTCACCTTTGGAAATACCTTCTATTTCTGAAACAAAGTTGATAACGTTACCACTGGCGCCGCAGCCGAAACAATGGTATAGCCCTTTTTCGGGACTAATAGATAAAGACGGCGTTTTTTTGTCATCGTGAAAAGGGCATAGTGCTTTATAGCTATTCCCATATTTTTTAACATTGATATAGCGTGATATAACATCAACTATATTTATTAAACTGAGGATGTCGCTGATTGCCTTATCGTAATTAACCATATGTTAAATAATAGAAAAAATATATCCAAAAGTCAATAGTAAGCAAAAATAATTTTAAAATAAAACTACATAATCCAATATAGCAGGGTTTACACTGCATATTTTTTGATAACCTTTAAAAATTTCAACAAAAATTGGAAGAACCTATATAAACTAATAGTAATAATTTAGTATTTAATGCTCAACTTATTTTTATTTATATTTTTTCAGTAATCCGGTCTTTTCGTTAAATTCCTTTATCTTTTCATCCCATTCTTCAAATGAATGGAATTGTTTCGTCCAGTAATTATCATCATACCATTGGGCATTTAACTCTTCAACCTTTTTGCCCTGCTGCTCAACCCAGGTAAAATATTTTAAATTATGCATTCTCTTTCTGTCATAATAATTAAGTTCTAACATATAATCAATTGAAATTCCTTCAAGGTACCTTCCAAAATCGATTTCTGCTTGCTTTTCCGTGTACTGACCTTCTTGTTCTCTAAGTTCCTCTAATCTTGATTGATAGAGTTCCATTGAATCTGTTGCAACGGTAAAGATCACGTCATCTTCATTCATTTCGTAGTATTTAGCCATTTTTATAGCACTTAGCATGTTGGCTACAGATGATATACCCAAAAGGTTCAATTTATCTATAACATCCTGAGAAATACCAATTGATTGTAAAAAATTATGGCCGGCGGGTTCATTGAACAATCTGATTAATGCCATTGGAGCGTTATCATCAATATCAATTACTGTATCCGTATGCTTGAGATTATGGATCCATGGCACATGTTTATCGCCAATACCTTCAATTCTATGAGCGCCAAAACCGTTTTGTAAAAGTGTAGGGCATTGCAGTGCTTCGCCAGCACCAACATTTATCGTAGGGAATCGTTCTTTCAAATATTCAGCACTTCCCAATGTGCCGGCTGATCCCTGCGTCAATGCAACAGCAGAAAACCTTTGCGTATCGGTTTTAATTTGATTAAAAACCTCTTCCATTGCAGAACCTGTTACGGCATAATGCCAAATTGCATTACCTATCTCATCAAATTGATTGAGGATAACGATATCATCTCCTCTTTCCTTTTTCAATGCCCAGCATTTGTCATAAATTTCCTTAACATTACTTTCAGTGCCTGGAGTAGCAAAAACCTCAGCACCAATTCCTTTTAACCATTCAAATCTTTCTTTTGACATGCCTTCCGGTAAAATAGCTATGGAATCACAAGCAAGTAAAGCGGAATCATAGGCACCGCCTCTGCAATAATTACCGGTTGATGGCCAAACTGCTTTTTGTCTTGTGGGATCAAATTCACCATGTACGAGACGTGACACCAAAGGTCCGAAAGTTGCTCCAACCTTATGTGCACCGGTTGGGAAAAATTTCCCCACTAATGTAATGATCCTGGACTTAACACCTGTAAGAGATTTTGGGAATTCAAAATAATTGACTCCGTCAAAGCCTCCGCCGAACTTCTTTGGCTCATTTTTCCATGTTATTCTAAATAAATTTCTTGAATTTACATCCCAGAGACCAATATTCTTTAATTCGTCCTTTATTCCCTGAGGGATCAGTTCCGGATTCCTCATTTCTTCATAAGTTGGTAAGATAATATTTCTTTCCCTGCATCGTTGAACCGTGTTTTCTAAAACTTTTTCTTTGCTCATAGCCATAATCTTTCTCCTAGAATTAAAAAACTTATTCTATCACGAATTTCAAAAATAATCAATTACTTTAAGAAAATTATAGACATCCCCGGTTCATCTCCAAAAAAGTTGGTAAAATTATAAAAAAAAGCAACATTATAATTGAATGAAACAAATATTGAAATGAAGAAAAAAATTGGGTCATTGCGAAGAAGGTGAAACCATATTAGGGACGTTACCTCGGATGTCCCGCTTCTCATAATGACATACTGGTTACTATTCTTTGTCATTATTATGGAATAATATGGGTTTCATTCATTATGTTTTTTTTCGATTAATACTATTTAATATAAACAGGAATATATTTATTATAGGGATTCTACTGAAATATGTTCTCTAATACTATACAATTCACTTTCTTTATACTTTTATGCGTTACGCAATATTGTATAATCATAGAATACTTTTTACCCATAACCTAAAAAATATATCTGAAAATTCAAGTTTATTATTAATAGCTTCAATAATTCCTTTTTCTATGAGTCCTTTTACACTCCTTTGCACTGATGATGGAGGTGGTAAATGATTATTTTCCCGATATTGATTTGAATATATTTCTTCCACTCCTGAGTTTATAAATGCAGCCAGTAGTGCTTTTTGATTATTTGACAATATTTCCCACATTTTTAAAAATAATTCCGATTGATTGTTCAAAATATTATTCACTGCAATTTGTATTACGTCTTTATCTATTATTTTGTTTTCAATTGCTACTTCCCATATCTCATGGCATAACATCTGTAAATAATAGGGGTAATTTTCTGTAATTCTGCATATTTTCTCCGCAATATTATTATTTATCGAATAATCACCTTCATTAAATCTATTTAAAATAAATTTGACCAATTCATCGCGGGGTATTTTTTTCAATGGATATATTTTCCCAATTTTATATAAGGCTCTATTTTTATCTGTGAACATATTTTGTAAAATGTGAGTTTTACTCCCCATAAAAATATAACTTATCTCTTCATGATACTGGATATTTGCTCGCAATTCTTTTTCAAAAGAATCACCGTTTAAATTGGTTATTTCTTGAAATTCATCAAAAACAATAACCATATTTTTTTTATTCTTCTTAGCTAATTTATACGGTAATTGCAAAATGTCATCTAAAATATAGGTTTCATTTTTTTTGTTATTAATATATTCCATTTTAAAAACTGGACTTCCAGAACTATCCAATGAAACAGAAGGAACAATATTTCTAACATTCTTTTTAAAAAATTCAATTATTTTTTCCAGTTTTGTACCGGTTTCTTTTGCAATTGCCCTTGCATATAATTCAATAAATCTTGCTCTTGAATAAACTTGATAGAAATCCACATAAATTGTTATGAAATTTTCATTCTTCAACTTATTTTGAATAACCTTAATTAATGATGTTTTTCCATATCTTCTTGGTGAAAATAAAAAAATATTTTGACCGCTCTTAATATCATTAATTAATTCTCTGATCTCTTTTTTCCTATTGGTAAAATTTTTGCCTGTTACCACAGTTCCGTAAATAAATGGGTTCTTCATCAATAGCTCCTCATTATACTATTATGCGTTACGCAATTAAGTATAACATAATTACCAAAAATATTCAAGGAATAATTGGGGGACGGTGTAGTTTAAAGTTGCAAAATCAATAATAAAAATACAAAAATTTACCTTATAGTTAAAGTAAAAAAGAATTAAAATAAATCATGTATGTTCTTTTTAAAATAATAAAAAATATGGTAAAATATAATTTACGAGGTGAATATGTACAAGATAAAAATTTACGATTACATTTCCGGTGCGCACTTTTTAAGAAATTATCAAGGAAAATGTGAAAACATGCACGGGCATAATTGGAAAATTGAAGTGGAATTTTCATCTAATATTCTGGATGAGCTTGGGATGGTACTTGATTTTAAGATAGCGAAGGATCTTTTAAAAAGGATCGTAAAATTGCTGGACCACAAGAATATTAATGAGGTCGAACCATTTGATACTATCAACCCAACTGCTGAGAACATGGCAAAATTCGTATTTGATTATATTGATAAGAGAATTGAAAATAAGACATATAGGATCAATAGAGCCATTGTTTGGGAAACGGAAAAGAACTGTGCTATTTATGAAAGAGATTGAGGATTTTGTCAATAAATTAAGAGCGGGAATTGACGAATCAGGAAAGGGAGATGTTTTTGGCCCGCTGGTTATTGGCGGGGCAGTTATTTCAAAGAAGGACGAGCAATTTTTACTGTCAAACAAAATAAGGGATTCGAAAAAGATATCTGATAATGTCATAACGAAATTAGCAAAACTCATAAAAGAAAGATTAACATATGATATAGTGATAATAGGACCGGAAAAGTATAATAAGCTCTATGAAAAAATGGGAAATATCAATAAGATACTGGGCTGGGGACATGCCACTACTATAAAGAATCTCTATGCAAAGAAGCATTTTGATTTTGCCATATCTGATAAATTTTCAAAAAAAGAGAGAATAAACGTTGCAATACCCGGCGTAGAATTTTATGAATTCGAAAAAGGCGAACGAGATCTCGCCGTATCATGTGCCAGCATTCTCGCAAGAGATGGTTTCTTGCAATATATGGGAAATCTTGAGAAAAAATTCGGACTAAATTTTCCAAAAGGGGCAAATTATGGCATAGATGAAGCAATAGGCACGTTCATTGAAAAGTATTCTTATGATGACCTTAACCTTGTGGCGAAGCTCCATTTTAAGACCATAAAGAATTATGGAAATTGATACTATAATAGATCAATACACCTCATTTCTTCTAATGGAAAAGGGATTGAGCAAGAACTCTGTGATCTCTTATAAACTCGATGTAATTGCTTTTTTTGATTATATAAAGCGTGATCCTTTTAAGATAAAAAAAGATAATATACTGACATATTTCACTTCATTGAAAAACATTAATATAGCATCTACCACCTTAGCGAGAAAATATTCATCATTGAAAAGTTTTTTTAATTATCTTATTTATGACGGCAAATTAAAAGAAAGCCCAATGGAGATCATGCAAAGTCCTAAGATCTGGAAGAAATTACCGGAGATATTATCCTATAATGAAATACAACAGCTTTTTGCCCAATGTGATATAAATGATACATGGCAATTAAGGGATAGGATGGCAATGGAGATTCTTTATTCATCCGGCTTGCGTGTTAGTGAATTAATTGGTTTAAAGAACCAGAATGTACTTTATGATATTGAGTTCCTGCGTGTCATTGGCAAGGGAGATAAAGAACGATTGGTACCAACGAGTGGAGAGGCATTGGAGCTCATTAAAAAATTTAATAATAAAGTAAACACTACGCGATTAGTGGATAATGTTGTCCTCAATCGAAGAGGAAAGGACATAACAAGACAGTATATCTGGCAGATGCTGAAGAAATACGCTTTGAAAGCCGGTATCCCCAAAAAGGTCTACCCCCATATCCTCAGGCATTCATTTGCTACTCATTTGATAGAGAACGGTGCTGACCTCAGAAGTGTCCAGGAGATGCTCGGACATGCTGATATTGCTACAACACAGATATATACGCATATTTCACGGGAATATATAAAGGAGGTTTACAAAAAATGTCATCCAAGAGGGTAATCTTCGGACTTACAGAAGATGAATTAAAGAAATTTCTCATTGAGAATGGTTTTCCCAAGTTCACATATAAACAGATCATAAAATGGGTCTATACAAAATACGAATTTGATCCTGAAAATTTCTCAGATATTTCAAAAGGGAATCGAGTAAAATTAAGGGGTCTGTTCTCATTTGATCTTCCGAAGGTCATGAAATTGTCCGTTGATCCGGCGGACGGCACAAAAAAATACCTTTTAAAGGTCGGCAAATATGAGATCGAAACGGTACTTATTAAGGAAAGGGACCATTATACCCAATGTATAAGCACACAGATCGGCTGTCCTTTGGGTTGTAAGTTCTGCATTACCGGAACACTTGGGTTAAAAAGGAATCTTACGACATCAGAGATCGTTGCACAGGTATTGGCTGTAATAAATGAAAGCGGAATCAAGCCGAGAAATATTGTTTATATGGGTATGGGTGAACCTTTGCTGAATTTCGGAAATGTAATAAGATCCATTGAAATATTTACCAATGAAAACGGGTTGGATTTCGGTTTCAGAAAACTCACCATTTCCACTGTTGGCATACTTGATAAATTAAAGATCCTTATAAAACGCTTCCCAAAAATAGGCATTGCCGTGTCATTGAACCAGATTCCCGAAGAACGAGAAGATATTATGCCCGTTGAGAAGCAATATCCCATTATAAAAGTAATTGAGCTTTTTAAAGAAAATAAAAAGATCCGTCCTACCTTTGAGTTTGTTCTTATAAAGGGTGTGAATTCATCAGATAAATATGCTCACAGATTACTGAAATTATTAAAAGGTGTTCGTTGTAAGATAAATCTTATTCCTTATAATGAGAACAAGACGTTTCCCTATGAAAGCGTAAGCGAGAGAGAGCTTAACAATTTTATAAACATTCTTTATAAAGGACCTAATGCAGTAACAGTTAGAAGAAGCAAGGGGAAAAATATCAAGGCGGCTTGCGGACAATTGGCAGGTGAAAAAAGTGATAAATAATGTAATATTCGGATATGATACCGATGAAAATGAATTTTTACTGAATACGGTATCTCGTTATAAGATTGGTGGTATCATCCTTTTTGCTAAAAATATTGATAAGGATATAAAATCTTTTCTAAAAAAGGTTAAAGATACCTCAAAAAATAAGGATTTGATAATATGCGTTGATCAGGAAGGCGGAGATGTCCGTAGGTTCAAGGATGAAGACATATTTGTAATGTCTCCAAGGGAAAGCGTGGAACTACAGAACCCCATTCAATACGGTACCGATGTTGCCATAATGGGTGAAAAATTATATGATTACGGTGTTAATCTCATTCTTGCTCCTGTTGTTGATCCCGTTTATTATAAAGATAATATTTTATATGAGAGAAGTTACGGTACCATGAACAATATAATAAAATACGGTTGGCAATTTTATAGCGCTTTAAAAAAAACAGGAATCAAGACGTGTTTGAAACATTATTTCGGATATGGCGCATTGGAAGGAAATGATCCCCATAAGGTGAAATTCGAGATAAAGGATGACCAACATATTGAAAGATTGATAGAACCCTTTTATTATTTCATAAAAAGAGGATATGAGGATTTTATAATGACCGCACATGTGAAATTTAAGGGAGAAGTAATCACATACTCAAAAAATTGGATCAAAGATTTTTTAAAAGGAGAATTGGGTTTTAAAGGGAAGATCATTACCGATGACCTTTATATGAAAGCAGCGGGTGA
>CAYVPX010000017.1:0-13721 GCA_964453935.1 uncultured bacterium
GTAATGAAAATATTCTATTCGTAAAGATATAATCATTGTTTAAAAGTTAAAGGAATATTTTTAGTAGTAGTGTGGCCGGATGCGATTACAATGGTTTCTTTGTAAATATTTCTTTTGGGATTAACTAATCGAAGTTCATGTTTTCCCGTTTTCAATTTTAATTTAGCAATAGGAGTAGGTCCAATTTTTTTATTATCTATGTAAACATAAGACCATGGTTTGGAATTCACAACAAGGTATCCCCAATTCTTTTTTAATGATATTTTAAAAGAATTTTCTCCACCATTTTTAACAACAATATCCCTTTCATAAGGTTCAATTGTTTTTCCTTTAACTGAAATATGGTGTTTGCCAATGCTTAATTTTTGTGGTGGAATAGGCGTATAACCTATTTTTCCCCCGTCAATAAATATATTTCCAAAGCCGCCTCTTATTGCGAAACTGCACTTCTCATATTTAATTACTCTCTTTTGAAGTGTATAATTGAACGTTGATCTTGTCTTTTCTCCAAAGGAAATCTTGTTATCTATTGTCTCGTAACCCCTTAATTGTATCCTGAGCAAATGATCTCCGAATTTAAAGGTTTTTGTAATGGGTGTAGTCCCTATAATGGAATTATCTATGACAACTTTTGCACCGGCAGGATCTGTTGTAAATGTAAAAGTTCCTTCACTCTTTTTTAAAACAAATTTAAGTGTTTTTCTCTCATTTTTTTGAACTTTAATACTTTTATTTATGGGATAGTACCCTTTTTTACCAATAAAAAGCTGATGTGTGCCAAGGTCAATTTTTATGGGAGAATTTATTTTCAAAGTATGATTGTCAATCATTATGGAATTAGGCGGAGGATATACTTTTATTGTATATAATGCATAATTCCATGGTATAAGATCGATCGAAAGACTCTTTTTCTCTCCTTTGTCAATAGAAAAATCATATTTCTTATTTTCATAAAGGTCTTTTTTTATTAAAATTGTATGTTTACCTGGTTTTACTGCCATTGAGATAGGGGTGGGATTTTTTACAGGTACTTTATCTATCATTACCTTAGCACCTTTTGGATTTGTATCCAAAGAAAATTTTGTTTTCACATTAAAAACCGTAAAATACAATACTGCAACTAATGCAATAACAAAAGCAACAGGTATGAAAATAGGAACGCCTTTCTTTAAACTTTTCTCAATTTTTTCAATGTAATTTTTGCTTTCTTTATGTTCAGGATCCCAGACCAATACTCTTTTAAAATGTACTATTGCCTCGGAATATTCTGCCTTGCCGTTTTTAAAATATTTTTCACCAAGATTGAATTCTTCGGTAATTTGTTCCTTCTTAAAATTTTCCCAATATTTTGCCGGATTTTTCAAATATCCTTTAATAATAGATTCATCCGGTGAAATATTGTATGATGAAAAATAATTTTCAATATCTCTCAATGCACTATCAGCCTCTTTATATCGATTTTCAGGATTTTTTGCAACTAATTTTTTATATATATTAATTACATTTTTGGAAATTGGTTCTTTAAGATCAGGGATAGGTAATTCATCATCGGATATTATCTTTGCAATGATAGACATATAATTTTTATCACTTGGATATGGTTTTTTCCCTGTTAGCAATTCATAAAGCATTATACCGGTAGAAAAAATATCAGTCTGATTATTAACATCCTCACCTTTGGCTTGCTCAGGAGACATATAAGTTGGGGTTCCCATCAATGTGCCTGTCATTGTTAGATTGGACGCTTCTTCAGATCTTGCCAAACCAAAGTCAACAATCTTTACATACCCATCTTTTGAAACAAGTATATTTGCAGGCTTAATATCTCTATGTATAATTCCTTGATGATGAGCGAACGCCAAACCTTTTAATACAAAATATACGAAAAGTACTGCGATTTGTTCCGGCATTTTACCGCCTAATTTTTTAATGATGAATTTCAGGTCAACGCCTTCAACAAACTCCATTATAATAAAGGATGTTTCTTTTTGTTTAATAAATTCATAAATTCTAACAATATTAGGATGTTCTAATTTTGATAATGTCTTTGCTTCCCTTTGAAATCTAATTATAAAGCTTTCATCTTCTACGAGAAATGAATGCAATTGCTTAATGGCAACTACACGATCCAAAGAAGTTTGGATTCCTTTATATAATGTAGCCATTCCTCCTTTCCCGACCTTTTTACCTACTTCATAACCTGGAATATTGATATTTTTATCACTCATAACGGGATTTTACCATATTTTTATTAAAAAAACAAGTTTTTTGTATAAAATTAACATCCCCCCATTTTTTTTAAGCATAATCATAGATCCCCACTAAAGTGAATAAATTGTCAATAGGTCGCTCCCAAAGATAAAATAACTTGCTATCATTAATAAAACATTCATCGTTTTTAATCTGTTATAATCGTGATATTGCATTGTTTCATAATGTAATTCCGTTTTTATTAATCTGTGATATTCCTCTATTGTCCACCTATAGCCATATCCTTCAAATATTGTGTCCCTGGCTTCTTTTAGTGTTATACCATCAGGTAATTTTGATAAATAGTAACTATAACAATGCCTTTTTAAAAAATTTAAATAGATAACTTTGAGAAAAATTATTAAAAAGTTATAATGATATTTATGGCTTATTTAGTAGAAAATTTCCTTAACCATTTTCACACGCTTTATTTGTTTGGGATAATTTTAATTTATCTATTTTTACCTTTTGGTTTGGCAATTTCAGAAGAGATTTTGACTATTATAATAGGTATTTTGGTGGGCAGGGGTTATGTCTCACCTTTTTCAGGAATTGTTGGCACTGTTTTAGGTGTTTATCTATCTGACATTATCTGTTATTTTATGGGAGTTTTAGTCGATAAATCATTAAAATTACCTATTTTGAGCAAAATATATAAAAAAAAGGATAGAATCAGTATATATGATAAATTTCATAATAAATTCAAAGGCGCTTTTATTTTAATAATAAAATTTCTGGTAGGCCTTAAATTCTGGATATATGTAGGTGCAGGATACAAAAAGTTCAATTTAAAAACATTTTTAATTGAAGATTTTTTTGCTGCTATAATTTTTAGTCTAATTTATTTAGTTATTGGTTTTTACTTTGGGTCCCATTTGAATGAAATTTTAGTATTTTTAAATAATTTTAAATACTTACTTATTGCTTTAGTTGTAATAGGGATCACAATATTTATTTTAAGGAGAAAAAAACATGAGAAAGACACATCCCATTTATCTTGATAAAAATGAGAATTTATACGGTCCTTCACACCTCGTTTATGAGTTCGTGCTAAAAATTAATAAGGAAATTTTTTCCTATTATTCAAGAAATTCAATTAACAGAATTTCTGAAAGCATTTTAAAATATTTGAAATATGATGCCAATAAAATTATAATTTCCTATGGTGGCGAAGACCTTTTATGGCAAATTACAAATTTTATCCATGGTGAAGGGGAAAAGAAGCTACTTATTGCAGATAATTCGTGGTGGTATTATAGAAAAATTGCTGAAAAGGTAGGACTGAAAATAAAAACTTATAAAACTGTAAAAAAGGGAGATTATTGGGAAAATGGTTATGAAAATTTACTGAAAACTTTGAAAACCTATGATGGGAAATATGTTTTACTATGTTCGCCAAATAATCCTACAGGCGAGAGGCTTTTGAAAAATGAACTTTCAGAAATATTAAAAACTCATGAGAATAAATTATTTGTACTTGATGAAGCATATTGGGGGTTTGACTTTGATGAGGATGGAAGAATTGAGGATTATAATGAATTTTTAGAGGAACATCCAAACCTGATTATATTACGAACCTTTTCAAAATTTTTTGCACTGGCTGGTGTTCGCATTGGTTTTGCTCTTTACGGTAAAAAGTGGCAAAAATTTAATGATTCCAATTATCGTTATCTTGGATATAATAAATTTTCTGAAGAAATTGTTATGAGAACATTGAGATCTTGCAAATATTATCATAAAATTGCCAGAAGAATTATGAAAGATAGAGAAAAAACTTATAATTTACTTAAAAACTTTGATGCTTATACTCCATTTAGGACATATACAAATTTTATAATTGTTAAAATAAATAATTTAAATTTGAAGGAAGATTTAAAAAAAGCACTCACTAAAAAAAATATTGTAATTAAATGGTTTTCAGATGATGATAAAAATATGAAAGATTTTGTCAGGATAACCATTGGCAAAACTACACAAATGAAAAAGCTATGGAAAATATTTTTAAAAACAGCATTAAAGTATGAAAAAGACAAAAAGAATATTCCAATTATTTCAAAGATCATTGAAGGGGAATAAAGCTGAAGAGTTTTTTGATAAACTTTTTTTCCGCCCAATTTCTTTTATTGTTGCATATTCTTTTTATAAGTTAAATATATCACCGAATATAGTTACAATTTTATCAGGGTTTTCTGCTTTATTGGCATTTTTCGGGTTTTATAAGAATCAATTAATTTTAGGGTTTATATTTTTCTTTTTATCTTATTTGTTTGATCTTGCCGATGGTCAGGTTGCTCGCCTTTCAAAAAAGAGTTCACCCCTTGGCCGTATATTGGATGGTTATGTGGATATCTTTTCCTATATATGTGTCGCTTTTGGATTATCTTTTTACTTATTCCACCAAAACCATACATATACAGGATTCATATTATTTACTATACTCGGAATCTCTCAATCACTACATACATTACTATTTGATGGATTGAGAAATGAATATTTATGCTTAACGAAAAATTTACAAAATTGTAGAGAATACATGTTAAAAATGGACATTCAAGAAGAAAAAGCAAAAAAGATGGCAAATTGGTATAATAAATTACAATGCATGATATTTAAAAAAATTGTTTTATTAGAAAAATTAGATGATAAAAAACGTGATTTTTATATTTTATTCAACTCTTTTTTAGGAAGTGGAACTAAATATTTTTTCCTTTTTTTAGGCATTATTTTTCATAAAATTACGATTACCTTATGGTTTTTAATCATTATTACCAATATTATTTTTATTATCTCTTATTTATGGGGAGCACATTATGAGAATAATTATACTGGCAGCAGGTAGAGGACGAAGGCTTTCTCCTTTAACTGATACTACACATAAAACGCTTTTAAAAATTGGTGAAAAAACAATTTTGGAGCATACAATTGATAATTTTAAATTTTATAAAATACATGATTTTCAATTTGTACTCGGTTATAGAGCAAATGATATCATTGATTTCCTGGATAAAAAGGGTATAAATTATTCATATGTAATAAATGATATCTGGGATAAAACCAACAATATATATTCGCTATATCTTGCATTAAAAGAAGGTGATTCAGAAGATATTATTTTAATTGACAGTGATATCTTTTTTTCATATAAAATATTGGAATCACTGTTTAGGCAAAAAGAAACTGCTTTTTTAGTCAGAAAAGGAAAATTAACAGAAGAGGATATGAAGGTTGTCATAAAAGATAATAGAATATTAAAAATATCAAAAGAAATACCTCTAAAAGAAGCAAGTGGTGAATCAATAGGTATTGAATATTTTACTAAAAAAGATTATGCTCTTCTTAAAAGTGAATTAGGGGATGTGATTGAAAATGAAACAAATGGAAAAAATCTTTTTTATGAGTATGCTTTTCAACGATTAATAGATAAAAAACTCATATCTCCCTATTCAATAATCATAAATGATTTTGCCTGTGAAATAGACACGAGAGAAGACCTTGATTTTGCAAAAAATATTTTAAAAAAAAATTAAAAAAGATATGAAAAATACAGTATGTCGAGACAACAGACAGATTTTATACTTAATTGGGTTTAAAAAGTAAAAAAGTAAATCCCAGCCCCTTAAAAAAATTTGATTTTTTTTAAAAAATAAATTAAAATAAAATATGTTAGACAAAGAGAAAATAGACCAATTGGTAGAAAAAGTTAAGAATGAATTTCCAAAGGGAATGTCACAAAATAATAATAAATTAATTACTTTAGAGGTATCGGCTCACCATTTACATATTTCAAGGGAACATCTTGATATACTTTTCGGCAAGGGTTATGAACTTACATCTATTAAAGCTCTCTCTCAACCCGGACAGTATGCTGCAAAAGAAACAGTACGGATCGTGGGACCCAATGGCGAATACGATAATGTAAGAATATTGGGACCAGTAAGAAGTGAAACACAGGTTGAGATTGCAATGACCGATTGTTTCATTATTGGTATTGAACCGGTTATTAGAATGTCAGGTGATATTAATGGAACACCTGGTTGCATTATTTGGGGACCAAAAGGGCATCTTGAATTAAAAAAAGGGGTCATTGTCGCAAAAAGACACTTTCACTGCACCCCGCAAACGGCAGAGAACCTTGGTTTAAAGAACAATGATGTTGTTTCCGCTGAAATAAGCGGAGAACGAGGCGGTATATTGAGAAACATAATTGTTAGGGTTAGTGATAAATATGCAGATGCCATTCACCTTGATACAGATGAAGGCAATGGTCTTGGTGTCAAGACCGGTGATCGTGCATATATTAAATAAAATCGGAGGTAGATATGGAAGCATTAGGTATGATTGAAACAAAAAGTTTGGTTGCATGTATTGAAGCTGCAGATGCAATGGTAAAAGCAGCAAAGGTACAGCTTGTTGCTTATGAAAAAACTGGCGGCGGTTATGTAACAGCTTTGGTAAGAGGCGATGTAGCGGCTTGTAAAGCAGCAACAGATGCAGGTGCCGCAGCAGCACAAAGAGTTGGCGAATTGGTAAGTGTTCATGTAATTCCAAGACCTCATCAGAATCTTGACGGAATTTTCCCTATCAAAGCTAAAAGCAACAAATAGAGGAAGTGGGATCTTTTTCCCACCACATAAGGACTTATTATGTTAATTGGAAAAGTTATCGGTAGAGTTGTTGCTACAAGGAAGGAAGAAAAACTTCATGGAGCAAAATTATTGGTGGTTCAGCCGGTTGGTCTTAATATGAAACCGCAGGGAGCACCCATTGTTTGCATTGATTCTGTAGATGCAGGATTCAAGGAAACCGTTCTCATTGTTCAGGGTTCTTCCGCTCGTTTGGTAACAAATCAAGGAAATAACCCTGTCGACGCTGCAATAGTTGGAATCATTGATTCCATTAAAATTGACGATTAGGGAGAGAGATGATGGATAAAAATGAGATTGAGAAATTGGTAAGAAAGGTCGTAGATGAATTCGTTAAGGAGGGCGTAGCAATTTCAAATTCGCAAAATGCTATTTCATCAAAAGAAGGAATATTTTCAAATATTGATGATGCTATTACGGCAGCAAGAATAGCACAGAAGGACATTGAAAAACTTCCCCTTGATATAAGAAGCAAAATCGTTGACAATATGAAAAAGGTGGCACTTGAAAATGCCGATATGCTTGGAGAAATGGCTGTTGAGGAAACTGGAATGGGCAGAATGCCGGATAAAGCGGACAAGGTAAGGTTAGTTGCTAATAAAACACCTGGGGTTGAAGATGTAAAACCCATGGTCTATACGGGTGATCACGGAATGGTACTTGAAGAAAGAGCACCTTACGGGGTCATAGGAAGTCTTACACCTTCCACCAATCCCCCATCTACGATTGTAAATAATGGGATCAGTGCCATTGCCGGTGGTAATGCCATTGTTTTTAATCCGCATCCGGCGGCAAAGAATGTTTCAAACAAGACCGTTCAATTAATGCATCGTGCAATTATTGATGCAGGGGGACCAAAAAACCTTATCTGCAGTATTGAAACGCCTTCACAAGAAAGTAGTGAAAAGTTAATGAAACATCCGTATCTTAATCTACTCTTGGCAACAGGCGGGGAGTTCATGGTACATCTTGCAATGAATTCGGGAAAAAAGACCATTGTAGGAGGTCCGGGAAATCCGCCCTGTCTTGTTGATGAAACGGCGGACATATCCAAAGCCGCAAAGGATATCGTCATCTCTTCATCATTTGATAATAATGTGGTTTGCGTCCTTGAGAAGGAGGTCTTTGTCGTAGAATCCGTTGCAGATCAACTTATCTCTGAGATGAAAAAACACAATGTTTATGAAATAAAGGGTGACGATATAAAAAGGGTTACAGATCTTTTAATTGCAAAAGATGAGGGCACGGGTTACAGGGTTCCAACTATTAATAAAAAATATGTTGGAAAAGACCCATATATTATTCTTAAAGATGCGGGTATCACTATTCCTCAGAATACACGGCTTGCCATTATGCAGGTTAATTGGGACCATCCCATGGTGCAGGTTGAGCAACTTTTACCCGTACTGCCCATTGTAAGGGTAAAGGACTGGGAAGATGGAGCCATGCATTCTCTTGAAACGGAACATCATTACAGGCACACCTTTATAATGCATTCAACAAATATTGATAGATTATCATATATGGCAAGAGAATGTGATGCATCTATCTTTGTAAAGAATGGTATGTCCCTGCAAGGTCTCGGATATATGGGCGAAGGACCTACAACAATGACCATCGCTACTCCGACAGGAGACGGTATAACAACAGCAATGACCTTTACAAGACGCAGACGCTGTGCATTAATAGATAGGTTCAGGATAGTATAAAGAGTACAATGCAATTAAATGATATTCAAAAAGCAGGGATTATTGGGTGTGGCGGCGCAGGTTTTCCCACATTCTTCAAACTTAAAAGTGAGGTTGAAACACTCATCATAAACGGTGCAGAATGTGAACCGCTTCTGGAAACAGACAAAGAAATATTAAGGAACCATTTGGATATGGTTATTGAGGGGATTAAGACAGCAAAAGAACTTATAAAAGCGAAAGAGGTTTTTTTGGGTGTTAAGGAATACTATAAAGATCTTATTGAATATCTTAAAGAGAATGAAGAGGGATTCAAGGTATTTCCCCTTGAGAATATCTACCCCATTGGTGATGAACAGCTTCTTGTTAAGGCTATAACAGGGAAAATAATCCCCGAAGCAGGGCTACCTCTTGATGTTGGAGTGGTGGTTCAAAATGTTGAAACAATCTATCATTTGGGAAGATTAAAAAAAGAAAACGAGAATTTTACTCATAGATTCGTTACTGTTAACGGCGAGGTTGAATTCCCATTTGTTGCGTATGTGCCCATTGGAACACCTGTTTCAGAATTATTAAATATTGCGAAACCCAAGATCCTATTAACGGATGCCAAGATAATTGACGGCGGACCCATGATGGGTAAATTTATTACAGAGGAAGATTTTATAAAAAAAACAACCTCGGGTATCCTGGTAATTCCCAAGGAGCATAAATTGATCAGACAAAGGACACGGGATATTGACACCATAAAAAAGATATCAAGATCTGCCTGTATTCAGTGCAGAAGATGTACGGATTTTTGTCCGAGATATTTGAACGGTCACAGAATCGAGCCGCATAAGTGGATGAGAAATCTTGCTCTTGGAGAGGTACTTCCCAATGAAATGGCAAATATTTGTAGCGAGTGCGGTGTTTGCGAACTTGTAGCATGTCCCATGGATATTTCCCCTAGATTGGTGGCACAAATAATGAAAAAACAGATGGCAGATAATGGTATGAAAAATGAGCATTATCACAATAAGCCGGAGAAAAGCCGCGATTTTGCTGAATTAAGGAAGGTCAATACATTGAAATTAATGGAACACCTTGATATTGATCAATACAATGTTCATCCACACCTTGAGAAATTTACCATTGAGCCGGAAACAGTAAGAATATATTTGAACCAGCATATTGGAAAACCGGCAGAATCCAATGTAAAGATCAATGATAAAGTGAAAATAGGTGATGTTATAGGAAAATGCAAAGAAGGTGAGCTTTCCGTTTATTACCATGCCTCTATCTCAGGTAAGGTGGTATCTGTTGAAAATAATTATATTGATATAATAAATGAAAAAAATAGTTGAGGTAAGTAGTTATGACTTTTAGAAATGCCATTGCCCTTGTTGAATTTAACAGTATTGCACATGGGATCGCCTTTGCAGATGAGATGGTAAAGGGCGGCAATGTTAAGCTTCTTGACAATTATCCCACATGTCCGGGGAAACATATTGTCATTGTTTCCGGAGATACTGACGCAGTAAAACAAGCGGTAAAAAATGGATTTACGGTAGGGAAGGATTTCGTTCTTGAGTACTCCATCATCCCAAATGTCCATGAAGATGTGTTAAAAGGAGCAATGGGGATCCCATCTGTTTCATTGAATGATATAGATGCCATTGGTATCGTTGAGAGCTTTTCAATAATAAAATGTGTAGAGGCTGCAGATATGGCTTTGAAGGAATCTCAGGTAAAATTAGTGGACATGCGGCTGGGAAAAGCACTTGGTGGAAAAGCATACTTTATTCTCACCGGAGCGGTTGGAGCAGTAAAAAGCAGTGTAATGGCAGCAGTGGAATTCTTGAAGGAAAATACAAATTTGGTACAGTTCAAGATCATACCTGCTCCGGCAGATGAACTAAAAAAAAGTCTTTTATGAGAGGTAAAAAATGAGAATTGCAATAGGAAGTGATCACGGTGGATTTGAATTAAAAAGAAAATTGGTCCCATTTATTGAATCCTTGGGGCATGAGGTCAGTGATCTTGGAACATACACACCCGATTCTGTGGATTATCCCGACATTGCTGCAATTGTTGCATATGAAGTCGCAAAGGGTAATTATCCTTTTGGTATACTTATCGATGGAGCCGGTATTGGCTCTGCCATTGCTGCAAATAAAATAAAAGGTATTCGTGCAGCCACGGTGAACAATATTTTCATGGCACAAACCGCAAGGGAGCACAACAATTCAAATATACTGGTTTTGGGAGCAGGACAAACAGGTGAAAATCTAATAAAAGATATTATCAAAATTTTTTTAAGTACACCATTTGCAGGTGGGAGACATGAAAGAAGAGTTAATAAAATCAGTAAATTAGAAGAAGCAAATCTTAAAGAGATTGAGAAATATACCAGTCCACCTAAAAAATTGATAACAGCCGACGATATTCGTTCGGCAAGTAGAAATGGCGAAAACATTCTTTATTACGTGAAGGGTGCCATTATAACTGAATTGGCTAAAGAAACTGCATTTGATCTTGGAGTGAGGATCGTAGAAAGATAATGTTCTTGGCAAAAGTAATTGGCAAGGTTGTTCTATCACATTCCGAAGAGCAGATGCCTAAGTATAAACTTTTAATTATTCAACCCATTAATGAGAAAGGAGAAAATACTGATGTTCCTCAAATCTCAATGGATATTGTGGGTGCCGGACCCGGGGAAACGGTGCTCGTTACCATCGGAGATGAGTCAATGCTCGGTTTTTTACCTGAACAACCGCCTGGGGATCTTTGCATTATAGGCATTGTTGATGACATAGGATTGGAATAATGTATATTGGCAAGGTCATAGGTTCTGTTACCGTCTCCAAAGGAGAACCCGGACTAAAAGGCAAGAAACTCATAATCATAATGTTCCTTGATGCTAATGGCAAGGAAACGGGTAAGTACAATATTGCTGTAGATAAAATGGGTGCCGGATTTCATGAAACCGTATTATTGGTAAAGGGTAAAGAAGGAGTTGACATGCTTACAGGTTATAAACCGCCGGCAGACCTTACTATTTGCGGTATTATTGATCTTATAAATCATCCGAAAGATGGGAAATAAATTATGGATTTAGGTTTTTTTATTTTTTTGACAATTTTTGTTCTTATAACAGCAATTATTTTTATTGCAAGGAAGGGAGGGTTCAAAACAACCGAGAAAATTAAAGAGTTGTGGAAAGCAAACGGAATGGATATTCGCTTACTCGAACAAAAATTTCTGGGTATCTCCAAAAAGAAAGTAATTGCAATAAAAAGAGAACAAAAGTACTTAATAGTGGGAATGAACTGGGTGGTTAGTTCAGGAAGGAATCAAATACCATATTGGGGTATCGGTATCTTTACACATAGCGAGGTCATGAAATTTTCAATAACAAGGAGAAGACCTACTTTTTTAGATGGGAAGAGGATCAAATTAAATGATCCCGAACTTGATAAGATGCTCGTTTTAAAATGCAAGGATGAGGACTGGTTCAGAATGTACTTTAACGAAGGAGTGTTAATGGAATTTGCTCATACCATTCCCAAAAATACAATAATATCCTATGAAAAGAAATCACCTGTGAATATAAATAGTATTTTAGAGGAATTGGCATATGATCCCTACGAGCCCTTTATTATGGTAAAAAGAAGAGAGATCGCAGCATACTCTAAGGTATTTAATGAAACAATCGGTGTTGCTGAAAAACTCGCAAAAATATTTTTACATATTAGATAAGGTCCATTAGTCAATAATTGAAATAAATACTAAATGCTTAATAAAAAGGAGATAATATCACTGAATTACAGATATTCAGGGGATAAGGAACAAACAATTCATGAAATGTGATAAGGAGAAAAACTTATGGATACTATAATACAAACTTTATTCTCAAATGTAAATAGGCTTTTCTGAAAAAAGAATCAACTAAAATGGGGATGAGCAATAATTAGTTTATCTCGTTACTATTTTAAAAAATATCAGATTATTGGATGAAAATAAAGTTTTTGAGCTATATTGAAAATTATGATTTTTACGATTTCTGTAATGATAGTTTAAATATTTTTCTAAAATCGATATAAGTTTTTTCCCTATATCTGAGTTTTGTGTAACTATTACAATATCCTTTCTGGTAATATTTTTCATTAAGTCTCTTCCTGAACTAAACCTATAATTTTTTAAAGTTTTATAATAAAATTCAGATCGTATTGTCCAACCTATTGGTATAATTTTATATTTTTCAAAATTTTGGTATTCATGTAAAGGGCTAGCACCCTTTAATTGTTGCCACAAAGGGGCAATAGATAGAAATATTTTATCCGGGCCATAAATAGAATTAAATTTTCTAACTGAACTTTGAGCCATTTGGAATTGATTACTTGACCGAACATTTAAATTTTTTAAATTAATAAATCTTTTAATGCTTATTGGTAGCATTAAAATAATAAGAATAAGAAATATAAATTTTTCAATTTTAATATTTTCATACTTTGTAATTTTAAATGAAAAAATAATTAATCCCAAAACTAGAACATATAAAGGGTAGTTAATTCTTGTTCGAGATCTGATCATTATAATAAGGAAAATACCAATGAGGAGATAAATAAAATATGAAATAAAAAAAATAATGATCCTTTTATTTATTTTTATTTTCCAAGACCTGATGATATTATATAGAAAAATTAAAATTGCAAATATACAAGGGAAAATAATATATAAATAATTTCTCAAACTAACAATTGTTTTTTTTATTTCGCCCCACCAAATAAATTTTAAAAGAGGAGTTTGCCCTTTTGAATTTATTTCAAGGAAATTTTTAAATTTTTCAATGGAAAAAATTGTTTCATCATGTAAAAAAGAATACATTCCTAAAATATAATCTTCCTTAATCCAATTAACTGATGATAGTGCCATGGGGGTATTTTTATTAAAACCACCTCCAAAAAAATCGTAAAATTTTACTCTAGCATTATTATATTTTATAAATTTTGAATCTCTAAATTGTCCATTGATATTTGAAACAACAATTATTGTAATTAACAATACTCCAAAAATGATAAAAAATCGTTTCCAATTTTTAAATATAAAAAAGGTTAAACATATCGGTAATATATATATAGAAAAATATAATATTAAT
>CAYVPX010000018.1:0-4568 GCA_964453935.1 uncultured bacterium
CTACGCTTTGAGAAAAAGGTAATGATAATAGCATTAATGCAAAAAGAGTTATAAAAAGTTTCTTCATCTATGTCTCCTCACAAACAGTATCTCACTATTCTTCTTTGTAAATTCCTCAAATCTTTCCTTCTCTTTTTTGTAGTCCTTTACTTCTATCTTTCCGGGAAGCATAACAATATTGCTTATAATGGATAATTTGCCCCTTGTATTCCTTACCTTATTTGATATATTCATAATATTTGATTTATAATCATATTGATCCGGTGCAGTATCCACTTTTAATGTTCTGGGATATGTGATGACCACTTTACCACCTGTAACCATACCCATATTGACTTTAATGGGATATTTTCTTTCACTTAAATTAAAATAGGAATTATTAGAGAATCTATTGGTGTCTCCCATATCAAATTTATAATATTTGCCGGCTTTTTTCAAAAGATTCTTCGAAGTGAACAGTACCTTCATTACAACAGGTTTATTGAATTCCTTGGGAACAATAATATCGGAATTTTTAAGGTCAACTACAGCGTCCTTTGACAATTGTGTAGCAAAGGATTGGAACATTTGTTTTTTGACATCAGCATTGAACATAGCAGACATCATTCTGAATTGACTTGCAAGATCACCGGCAGCAACCATTTTGAATTCAACCTTTGAATGCATTTTTCTATCAATATTCACATTCATATTCACCATTATCTTATTTATACTTGGATCCATTTTACCGGTATTCATAAGGGGTTCGCCTTCTTTGGTACAAACAAGCGCATATTTATCCTTTTCCATCTCAGGGAATACCATATCTGTTTTTTCAGCTGTGGGATCTAAGAATGTATACGTACCGTCAGCATTCTTTATTGCGACAATGGCATGATTAAAAAAATCATAGACCATATTCGTATCTAATTTATACATTGGATTGGTGAGTACCCAGTAGGCATCTATACCGATGCTTCTGAACATTGTAACAAGCAAAGCTGCTTTATCCCGACACACGCCATACATTTTATCGAGTATATAATCCGCACTGTACGGCTTAAAACCACCTTGTTTTCCCACCATATTGGTCTCAACATATCTTACCTTATCTGTTACAAATCTGTATATTGCGAACATTTTATCATGAAGATTCGTTTTATCTTTAATAAGCTCTTCAACCTTTGCTTTTACCTTATCTGTTACCTTCATACTGGGTTCCACAATGGAAGCTCCCCACTTTGACATATCTTTCCAATTTTTAATACTTGAAAGTATAAGTCGTGGTGCAACATTCACTACATCAGGCATATTTGGTTCATATTTTATTTTATCCATTTTTTGTGCGCTAAATTTTAGTGTAATAAGCCCTTTGTTTTCACTTTTATCTACTTTTACAAGATTATTGTTGTTTTTTAACTCATATTGTATATCCATAACTTTTGGAAAAGTGATATTATAGGATTTTTCAAGATAAGGCTCATATCCTTGAAATAAACTTTTATCCCAGAAGTTATCCTTCATGGGGGGATTATTCATTGTGCTGGTAACAGACCATTCTATAACACAGTTATTTTCAAGATCCGGAAGCTCTACCTTTTTTATATGAAGCTTTGGTAAAAAGAACTTTCCGAAAGCAGGAAAGGGCATATCCTTTATCTTTTTATTTGAAACCTTGACTATTTTACCCTCAGGTGTATATATCTTTATATAATTATACTTTACAGTTGAATACTCTGTATAGTATGTTTCACTTAATGAGGAATATCTTTTTCTCCCTTTTAAATTAAATAACTTTACCGCCTTATGTTCTGTGGCTGTATATGAACCATCTGGATTTACATTAACGGCAGTATTATCAAATAGTACAACATCAGGCGAACCCAAATAATCAAGTTTTTTTGGGGTTTCCTTAATATTGATCTTGGATACGGTGCATCCTGCAAGAATAAGCATAATAGCAATAAAAAAGAACAAATACTTTTTCATAATGTCTCCTTTTCTAAATTGTACATTTGTTATAACATTTTTATTTCAAAAATGAAATGTTTTTGTTATAAAAAATAACTTATCTTTATATTCAATCATTATTTTAAAATTATATTTTGCAACAAGTGTGGTCATTGCACCTGCGAAAAAAACATCTGATGCCCAATGGACATTCTTATAGATACGGGCAAAGGAAAATAGAAAGCTCAAAGGAATGAAAATATAATCGAGGTGTAATACCTCTCCTAAAGGAACAAAAATGGAAAAAATTAACATTGTGTGTCCCGAAGGGAATGAATCGTTTCTTGAAAAAGGTTTAAATGTATATTGATCATCTGTCTTGAAAGGTCTTAATCTTCCGAATATCCTTTTAAATGCGGAATTTACTGTTCCTGAAATGATAAAAGTAGATAATGTCAAATTCAGATATTCACTTAATTTTTTACTTTTAATAAATTGATTACCACCGTATATTAAAAAATAGGATGGAAGATAATATTTACCTTCGCCGAAATTATTTACACTATCAAAAAAGACTTTATTAAAATTTGAATGGATTGTGACGGTTTCTTCCTTAATAAATTGATCCATAAAAGAAATACCTATCGTAGTAGCAAAAATTACAGTTACTGTCTTAAAAAATGGCTCTTGCAGCTTAATATTCTTAACCGAGTAATAAGTTAATTTTAAGGGTGCGAAACTGAAAATTCTTGTAAAAAATAAAAAGACAATGATAGCGAAAATAGATTTCTTCATAACCGCATATTGTCTATTAAACGGGCTTTACCCACAAAGAAAGCACCGGCTATAACGACATCCTTAACAGGAATGTCACTATCTTTCAAAGGGGTCAAAACATATCTATCATAAATCCAAAGATAATCAATTTTGACATTTTTAAAATATTTACTTCTTAAATTATCAATAATCTCTTTTACACTATATTTTTGCTCTCTAATAAGTTCTATACCTTCTTTTAAAGCAATATTTATATTTGAAGCAATTCTTCTATCTTTTTCGGTAAGGTATTTATTTCTTGAACTCATTGCTAAACCATTCTCTTCCCTGATTATCTCGCATCCTACTATTTCTATTTGGAAATCAAGATCTCTTACCATTTTTTTCAGGATTGTGTACTGCTGGAAATCTTTTAAACCAAAATATGCGCAATTCGGGCGTATTATATTGAAGAGTTTTGATACAACGGTAGTAACACCGTCAAAATGACCGGGACGCTTTGCACCGCAAAGATTATTCTGCAATTTTTCAACACTGACCTTTGTTAATACCTTTTCCGGATACATTTCATCAACACTAGGTATAAACACAAAATCAGCACCTTCCTTTTCTAATAATTCCAGATCTTTTTTTTCCTGTTTGGGGTAGGAATCAAGGTCTTCATTGGGACCGAATTGTAATGGATTCACAAAAATTGAAACCCCTGTTATATCACATTCCTTTTTTGAACATCTTACCAATGAAAGATGTCCCTCATGCAATGCACCCATTGTCGGTACAAATCCTACCCTTTTATTCTTAGGTATGCTTAAATAAAAATCATTATAATCATCTTTTTTTCTGAATATTTTCATCTTAAGCCCTATTTTTTTGAAATCTAATATTTACAATGTCGCCATCCCGCACAATATAACCCTTGCCCTCAAGGAAATAAAGACCAGCCGCTTTTGCTTCTTTTTCTCCACCGGCTTTAACAAGATCTTCGCAATGAATCAGTTCGGCTTTAATAAATCCCTGCATAATATCGGTATGGATAACCCCGGCAGCTTCATGAATGGTCTTTCCTTTTTTAAGAGGCCATGCTTTTATCTCTTTTTCAGAACAGGAGAAGAATGTTATTAGATTTAAAAAATCATACAATTGTTTTGTAAATTTTTTTACAATTGCCTCTTTTAATCCCATCATTTCAAGATATTCCTTTTTTTCATCATCAGGCAATAATGCTATCTCCAGTTCTACCTCACCCATTACGTTCAGGCTCGGAATATCATAATCATTTAGCAGTGAGTATTGCTCCCCTTCTCTATTATTTATTAGAATAAAAATAGGTTTTAATGAAAATAGCTGAAAGCCTCTTAATGGTTTAACCTTATCATTATCTTCAAATAATTTATAAAGGTGCTTCTCATTATCTAAAAGTTTAATGATATCCTGTATGATCTTTACTTCAAATCCCCAATCTTTTTCTTTTTTCCCTCTTGTAATGGTATCAAAACGTTTCTGTAATATTTCAAGATCCCTCAGATACATTTCCGAAAATATTCCATCAAACTGCTCCTGTGCACTGGTTTCATTTGAAAAGTTATCCAACACTATGATATAACCATCCATGCTTTTTAGCTCAGAATCATTTGGATTATATCCGGGAAAATCATAAAATTCCAATTTATTATAAATCTCTTTCTTTGCACTGTAAATTTGTTTTAATTTGGGGATCCTATCATCATAAATATCAACGGTTTTAATATATACCTTTCTTTCAAATTGCTCTTTAACATCAGTTCCTGTTAATCCGCCAAAAATTGTACTCTTTCCACTCCGCTCTTTTCCTATTATTCCTATTTTCATTAGGGACACTCCTC
>CAYVPX010000018.1:4668-6033 GCA_964453935.1 uncultured bacterium
TAATAATAATTGGGTAAATCTATTCTTGGTCCTCTACTCATAATTATATTATAATAAAAAACTCATTATTTTCAAAATAAAAGGTGAAAAAGGCGAGGTGTGGCCCTAACATATCTGGTTCGGCTCCTCACCTTTCATTTTTTGAGCTTCAATGGAGGCTGTGATGTATTCGTCAACTGCCTTTTTGAAGATCACTTCAGGCACATAGGTGAATTTTTCACCTTCCCATTCGTATATACGCTTACTATAGTTATTTCTTCCGACTAAGCCCTCTATATCCTTACCATTGATCTTAACAGTAATATGTCCCTTAAACCTTAATTTTTCAACATCTTCCTCTTCTACTTTGATCAATTGGATTTCCAGTATCTTAAAGCTATGCTCTTTTTTTGTTTCCTCAATAACAGATTTTACGGTCGTATAGCTTTTAAAAAAGTCCTCATCCTTTTCAATGTAAAAAATTTCAACCTTCATTTACTTCTCCAATTTATAAAGTATCTTGTTCTGCTTCTTTAAATAAATCACAGCAAAAACAAGCGATATTACAAAAAATAATACACCAAATAATGCACTACCATTTTCATTATGAAATAATATTCCTCCCAATATTACACCTAATAGCAATAATAAAATCGGCAATCCCATGAGTAAAAATTGGAACCACAGGCGTTTCGAGGTAAAAACTTTTATTTTTATACGCTCACCGATCTCATATATCTTGGGATCCTTTACCTTAAAAGTAATTTCAATATTTGATTTACACTTCCCATTTAGAGGGCAGCTGATACACTCATCAGAATCTTCAAAAAGATTTGCTTTTATAAATTTATCCCCTATAAAGGATACTACTCCATAATCAATTCTTTCCATAAACTATCTCCCCTTTATGAACAGTAATATCAGGCTCCAAAAATTTTTCACCTTCATGAATATTCGGTTCTTTCCAATAAATAAGGCAATCAGATATTTTACCTATTTCTAAAAAATTTACCTTTTCTCCAAGCATCTTATAAGCATTATAGGAATAATATTTAATCAACTTTTCAAGGGAAGGACGTTCACTTATATTCGGATGATTCATCCCGGAATAAATGCCATATGATGGTGAAAATGGCATATTATCCGACCCGAATGCAAATAGCTTGGCATAATTAGAAATTGTTTTCAATCTGTTATTCTTTATATAAATACTTCCAAATTTTTTTTCATACATACCATTCGGCATGCCCCACATCTTTATGAAATTCGGCTGCATTGAAACCATGAGATCATTTTTTTGAATAATTTCCAGATCCTTATCTTTAATAAATTCAAGATGTTCCAAACGTATATTTTCTTTTTTATCATTTTTTATATGGTCAATAG
>CAYVPX010000018.1:6133-13618 GCA_964453935.1 uncultured bacterium
TCCATGGGTTCATTAAGTTCGAAAGGAAGCATGGTATAGTAATAATTTTTAAAATTGCCTTTATGAGTAAGTTTTTTATAGTAATTATAATAATGTTCCGTTACAAAGTCCGCACAACCGATAACACCCAGAGAATAAGCAATTGAAACCGCTTTTTCATAACCCTTATTTATCTCTTCACTTGAAAATTCAAGATAATTACTCAAATTCAAGGAGCTCTCTTCAAGTAAAATATTTCCATTTATATTCATTTCCCTTTCTTGAAGATATTTTATACCAGCATCATTGCTAATAGTAATATGTCCGTCAATCCTTCTTGCAAAAATGGGAATATCTTTTGAAACATCATTAAGATCATCTTTTGAAAGCATTTCCCTTTTTTTTAGAAAATTCTCATCCCAACCTTCTGCCAAAACGAAATTCGGATGTTTTTTGTTTATAAAAGCGCTGATAGCATCCTTTATTTCCACAATTGTTCTCACATTATAAAGCATAACGCTCATCTGTAAAATGGAATAAGCCATAAAATGATTGTGGGTATCAATAAAAGGCGGATAGAAATAATAATCGTAATCTTCCTCCCTATTGACTTTGACCTTTTTTATCAAACGACCATTTTCGAAACTTAAATCATATGTTCCTTTTTCCCCAAAAATAAAGGAATTCCTATACTCACCGTCAATTGTCTTTTTTATTGTTTCTTACCTCATTCACCGTTTGGTTTTTCAAATTTCTAATGTCTTGTGATAGTATTATATATGCATCATCAGGATCGATCTTCTCAATATCTTTACCGTCAAGAAATTTTTCAACGAGATCAGAAATACTTTTTTCAATTCTTTTCAATATTTCACTGGATATGGATGAGAACCTATTTATCCTTGATATAAAAACCTCATCTTCAAGAACAAGCTCATTTAGCCGTTTTTTTAGTAATTCTTTTTTAGGTTCGCTATTCATTAAAAATTAACTCCAATGGACATAATGGATTTAACATCGACCTGCTGCACTTTATCAGGGGAAGGTCTATTAGGAGTATTCGCGAAAGCAGTGAAACCATAATATAAATGATCGGGGAAAAGATCCGTTGCTTCAAATTCTAATGGTGCATAAGAAACACCAAGATCAACATTAATCTTATTAAATATTTTCATTCCGCTGCCAATGCTTATGCCGGCAGTAGCCAAATTCTTGATCTCATAATTTTCTTTATAAAATACGCCAAATCTAAATATTGCACCTGTATCGAAAATATGTTCAACACCAATACTAAGATTATTAGTGTTATGAAAATCTGTAATTGCAAAATCACTATCAAAATTTTTCCACATTTCCATAGTATATTTAAGATAAATATTAGAGAATATTCCGGAACGAGGCATATACCTAAATCCGGCAACTATTGATGATGGGAATTTGATAGCCATGCTTTTATCTGTTTCACTAAGATCGTTTTGTATATCTTTTTCCGTATATTCATAAGATTTACCATTTGTTGAAATATTTTTATAGGCGAAACTTGCTGAAAATCTTTTAAATGATAATGCAAAATTTAGGGAAACTATTGTACCTGAAATATCCAATTTAGTTTCTTCAATCATGGCAGGATTTGAATTCTGATGGCTATTCGAAATAAGTTCTGCTTGACCATAATCCGATAATGTTATCTGCTTCTTACTATCATAGTACCCGGATAATAAACCCGCTGTTATACCAAAGTATAAATTCTTTACAGGATTAATTCCCAAAGAAACATTATAACTTCGCAAATATGATGAGGTGTCGTAAAAATTCATCGCATATTTATTCGGTTCAGGGTTGGCAGTATCTCTGATCTCTTCATAGTATGAATAATTATAATCAATTACGGGTAATGAGGATAAAGCAAAACCAAAATTCATTCTCCCCAGTTTCAATGCTTTTGAAGCAAAGAAACTAAAGTTGTAATAATTATTCAAATTACTTACATATACTTGATATCCAATTAAATTATCAAAAAAAGAGTATGCAGGAAAGCTTCTGTCCTCTGAGAATCTATCCCAAGAACCGGAAACTTGCAATTTCATGCCATTTCCCAAGGCAAAAAATGAAGGATTTGCGAAAATGGCTTCTGATGAGACCTCAAAAATATTGGTCCCTGAGAGTGCAATTCCCTTTCCTGAAAACTCATTCACAAATGCACCATAATGTTCTATAAAACTTGATGCTTGCATAATGATCATTGAAAACAAAAATAATGTGGCTATAAATAGTTTTTTCATCTATTCCCCCTTAGTATAATATGGTCATATAAAATTTCAAGGCTGTCTGCCTTTTCCTAACTTGTGAAAGATACGGATAAATCTCTTTTAAGTAATCAGGTGAAATATTTGCATTCCACCATGCTCTAACATAATTTTCAGTATCATCATTGTATTTATACCAAAATTTAAATTTTAAATTTATATTAGGTGATAACCAATCTGTCATAACGAACCAATATTTATGACCTTTTCCACTCATAAAATCAATCCTTGTATCCTCCCAATCCCATAATGATGAACTAGGTGAATCCCAGAATGTAAGATCCATCCTTATATCAAAGGTCTTTGTGAAATGCCTCGAATAACTGAATGTATATGAAGAACCATAGAGTTTTTCTGATCCCTCTAATAGATTATCAGCAGGATTTGAAACGGGATCCGTAGTTCCGCCACCAGTATTATCTGCATTATTTGATAAATACGAGTATGGTGGTAAAATGGTATATGAATAGAAATATTCAAAACCAACCTGATCATAATCAGATAATCTTCCTCTTATTCTAATAGTTGTTTCCGATGATCTTGAAATACTTCTTGCATCGGAATTATCCAATTTATTCCATAAAAATTTCTGTTTTAAATTTATCCTTAATGCAAATATAGGTTTATATTCAAGTTCTCCTTGGAATCTTAATGAAGGTCTATTATCGGCTTTTCTTCTCCATAGATCAATATATGCTCTTGAAATAGTAAATGCTCTTGAGAATTGATATCTTGTTTCAAGATATATTCCTTCCTCCGGTTGTGACCATGGTGATTGTGTATAAAGATCACCGTTCAATGGATTTGCAAGCATATAACTTGCTTTCTCAAAAAAGGTATCATTAAATCTCGGATTCTCGGCAAATGGTCGAGCATAAGGGTTGTCATACCCAACATCAATATTTCTGTATAAAGCCAAAATATTCAAAGAATTATACTGGGTGTAAGCAGAAACAATAAATGCTTGAGGACCTTTAAAATTAAATGATGAATACTGCATATTACCTAAATATTTTGAAATATAATTAGCTTCTTTTATTAATTTTCCATATTCTCCCTGTATATTAACATTTTTATAATTTATTCCGAATTCACCGCCTAAGATAGTTCTTTTGCTATTTTTTTGACCCATATTATTATAAAGATCAAAATACTCGTCATTTATATCCGGATCAATCTTTGGCTCATATTTTGTTTGATTATCAGGATTAATAATTTTTATAAATTCACTTCTGCTTAAAGGATGGAAAAATTTGTTATACAAAGATTGGTATCCTGTAAAAGCAATATAATTTCCCGGAAAGGGTTCGATCTTAATATTTGCACCGAATGTTTTTTCATCCAAAACATCTCTTGCATCAGGAATTGCAACTGGGCTTGCCCATGAATTTGAATTTGTAGCCAATGCAATATTGTTCAATTCTTCAAGATCTGCATTTGTCAAAGATGGTTTATTTATAATATAATCTTGAACTGTTCCATCATCATTCAATATTGCATCTTTCTTATCATGTGAATAAAATACCGTTGAATTTACCGGACCCACATTTAATTGAGCTGCAACACCGTGCAATCTGAATTCTTCTGTTCTTGATGTATCCCCTATCAAACCGATAATTCTCTTTGAAAATCCAAATCCTGTTTTCCTTGGCGAATAATAATCGGAATTTTCCATAATAAGTCCTTGACCGAAAGCAAGACGATAATCTCCTACAATAAGTTTATTGGTATCATTATATCTGTATTCTACAAAGTATTTTGATGTTCTAGTTATTGGAAAATCATCACCGTATTGCCTTGACAAAAGTCCACCGAGCTTTATCTCCTTTCCGAATTTCGGTAATTCCCTTCTTATTCTTAATTTTGTCATTAAAGCGGGCTTTGTATTCATATAGTTTCTTAAAAAATCTGCTCCCTTGTTAGCATACTGAGCAACAAGCGACGCCATCATGTCCTCATCGTCTTGAAGGTAAGGTGTGTTATCAAAATATATTTGTCCTAAAAAATGTAATTTATTATCATACTCAGAGTCTGAATAATCAACAAAATTTCTCAAATTCCTATATCCCCAGGAAGAAAGTCCTGATGTATTTCTTAATGACCTCCTTGATGATATGGAACCCGAATCTTTTAATTTCATTGAAATTGCATAGGCATCAACAGGTGAAACGTTGGGCATATTAAGGAATTGATCATAGGTTCCTCTGTTAATATTGAATGGTGATAAGAGGTAATCTGTCCATTCATCTGTAACACCTTCCTGCAATCCCTCCTCATCCGATTGTCTTGCCAAGATATAGTATAGAGAATTCAACCTTTTGGATGTGGGATTAACAATCTTGTGTTTTTTTACATAAATTAGAGTTTTCAATTTTAAAAAGGACTCTACATTCATACCTTTTACATTCATTAGCTCATAATATGAGGTATAGTAAGAGTGAAATTCTCTATAATACCACATATTATAAGCAAGCTTTTTATCAATGGGCAATTTATAGAACTCTTTCAATGGTGCATTATTAATATCAAGCAATCCTGCAAAAGGCTTCATTTTATTCACATTCAAGGTTACTTCTTTTTCGGGGATCGTTTCAATAATTTTAGCTGCAGTGGTTTCACCATTTATTGATAAGACGGGAGTATTTTCTACAGTTTTATCATTAACATCTTCTCCATTTATGCTAATACCCGAAAAAACAAGCATTATAAAAATAATAAGTGCATGTTTAAATATTTTTTTCATATATTATCCTAAAATTTGATCCTCAATGCAAAATTATGAGTATATCCTAAAATATCATGATATTCCATTCCGTAATCAAGAGAAAGAATCCAATATGAAATAGTGAAACCTGTATTAACAGTAGTAGGCATTGTAGCAATACCAAATCGTAGGGTTAATATCTTAAAAATATTGAATTCCCCGCCGGCATGTATTCTTGCGGGATCAAACTCATTCTTCTCTATTTCAATAGTCGTTAATGTCCCATAATAAGGAGCATAAGAAACGGCAAAGTTCATTTTTGTAGGAATATTTATTGTGTCTGCTGAACCAAATTGAGGAGCGTTAAAATCTTTTAATGAAAATCCGAGCAATGTATGTTTGCCAACCTTTGCCAATATTCCAAAATCCAAAGAGAGATTGGATGACTTTCCGTAACCTTCAAATGATAAAGATAAATATTTTATATTTACACCCATATTAAATGTTGCATCACGATTTGAATAGAAAGAATTTGCATAGCTAAGAATCATGGTCTGCTCACTTTCAAGGTTATCACCGCTTTCTCCAACGGTAAATCCTTTATAACCAAATGCGACTTTGCCAACTTTTCCCAAATTTCTGCCAATGGCAAAATTACTCTCATTAATAAATGAAAATGAATATGGTCTCTTATATCCAAGAAATAGTTCATTTTTATTCAATGAGAAAAGAGTTGCCGGATTATAAAAGACACCTTCAACACCTGCATTATAAGCAGTTAATGCACCACCCATGCCTATTGCTCTCGGTGATGGCTGCGTATTATCAAAAATCGTAGAGAATGCATTAATTGTCAAAAAAACACTGAAAAATAGAACAGCAATCTTTTTATACATCATTTCCTCCTATTTATTTAACGGAATGGCGATTACGAGGGGAAAATTCTTGCTTTCCACAGTTTTGCCATTTTTTACAACAATATTCACTATATAAACACCAGGATTTAAATAATTTCCATTATCATTGGTACCATCATAAGGAACTTTAGCACTCGCTGAAATACCATCAAAGAGCGTTTTTTGAATAAGGCCTTTTATATCGTAGATCCTTATAACTACCGACGAATTTTCCGTGGCGTTATATTGAATACTTGTCGTCTCACCGCTTTGCGGATATATAACGGATTTTGTCAATCCTTCTTTTTCAAATTTCAAAGGTGCTGGTTGGAGTATCTTCACATCACTTTGAAATCGTGGCTTTATCTCATAATATGAATCATAAGGGGAGGTTTTATCATATTGAGCAACAATACCGGTCACCTGAACCTTCGATCCAACAGACATACCCGTAGTATCAATATTAATATTATCAAATGAAGAGTTCCAATAAAACTCAATTTCAGAAGATGGTGCAAAAGGATTATTATTGAGGTCAATTGATTTAATATATATAAAGTGATTGCTTCCCGATGCTCCCATATAAGTAATTTCACCTTCCACGGTAACGAGAACACCTTCTTTCTCTTCCCAATTCGTACCGGCAACAGGTGTAATTTCCGGTGTAACTGTATTTCCAGAACTCACAAGGGTTATGTCAGAATCACTTCCAATTTTGATCTCTGTAGTTCCATTATAAAAAGTAACCTGTCCCGATACCTTAACGAGGTCGCCAACTTTATATTTATCTATTGGTGAAGCGGGGTTGTACCCAAAAACATTTACACCGTAACCATTCTTTTGAATGTAAATTGAGAATTTTGTGGGTTGGAGTATTCCGCTTTGAACATTTACATAACCTTCAACATCACTAACATTTACATTATTAAGCAAGGGTACTTCGTTTGCATCGTTCTGTCTGATATCCTTTAATGTGTAGGCAGTTGGACTTGCATAGGAAATATCGGTTGCCATCTGCGCTAATCCAAAACAATTATAGGTTTCAATTTTATAATAATAAGTGGTCCCAACGTTTACGCTTGTATCAAGGTATGTATTTGCCGTTACATCCTGTGCTATGGGATTAAATGTGGATGTATCATTTATTGCCTTATAAACCGTGTAATAAACCGGGTTTTCCGGGTCTGTCGCAGCATCCCAACTCAATTGAATCCGGTAATAATCACTTTGAGCATTTATATTTGAAACACCTGAAACCGTCCAATCGGGTGGTGTAGCATCATTACTACAATGTGGAACATTATAAAATCCCTTTGAATCATCATCACAAGTAAGTCCCGATGTAAACATATCATAACCGTCATATGACCAGGAAGAGGGATGTGCATCATCTCTTTGCAAGGAATTACTTCCGAATGAGCAAACAGTTTCCCATCCTATTTGGTCTATCCTTACACCAGTATTATCAAAAAGATATACATTATTATGATTTTGGGAATCAATGGAGGTTAAATTGAAATTTGCAGGATAGGAACTCTCTTCAATAACATAATAAGACCCAGAATCCATAATTGTAGATGCTGGAATTGTAAAAAAATCC
>CAYVPX010000019.1:0-12022 GCA_964453935.1 uncultured bacterium
AAAAGGAAGAAATAGAAAGAAAGAAAAAAAGAGAAATTGAAATTAAGGAAAGAAAAAAAAGAGAGGCTGAGAGAAAAAAACAATACGCTGAACGTAAAAAAAATATATCTGCTGGTAAATCAGGTTTTAAAGGTAAAGGTCAAGAGAAAAAAAAGTTTGTAAGTCGCGGCACATCTACCAAGAAAACATCTTCTTTTCCTGATGAAGAAATTAAGACAGTAAGGAAGTTTAAAAAGAAAAAAACAAAGATAGCCATAGAATCAGTTAAAAAAGAAAGTAAGGAAGCTAAAAGAAAAAAATTGAAACAAAGAGAATCCTTTACCAAGGATTATAATATTGATATTGATGAGGAATTATATGAATTGGAGCATAAAGGAAATCAAACGGAGAATATAAGTGAGGTAGTAGTTCCGGAGAAAGTAAAACCGGTTTTAAAACACAAAAATAAAAGAAAACGGGGAAGTGAACCAACGATTGATTATATTTTTATAGCTGAGAAATCAACGGCAAAGGACCTTGCAAATTATTTGAATAAGAAAACCAATGAGATCATTGAAGCTGCAAAGGAACTTAAACTTTGGATATCACCTACACAAAAACTTATGATAAGCGAAATTGAGCTTTTATGTGAATTGTTTGAGATCAAGAACTATAAGGTTGTTCCACTACAAAATAATGTAATGAAAGAAGAGAAAGAAACAAAATATAGCCGTGCTCCTATCATAACGGTCATGGGGCATATTGATCATGGTAAAACCACCCTTTTGGATGCTTTAAGGAACACTAATATTGCAAGTAGGGAAAGTGGTGGAATAACTCAACATATAGGTGCGTCATTTTTGAAGACAGATCATGGTGATCTTTGTCTTATTGATACTCCCGGACATAGTGCATTTACGGCAATGAGAGCTCGTGGAGCACAAGTTTGTGATATTGTTATTCTGGTTGTTGCCGCTGATGATGGTGTTCAACCACAGACAATAGAAGCTATAAATCATGCTCGTGCTGCAAAACTTCCTATTATTGTGGCAATAAATAAAATAGATAAGAGCAACGCCCGTCCGCAAGTCGTGAAAAATGAACTTGCACAATATAACTTAGTGGATATGAGTATGGGTGGAAATAATATATTTGTAGAAATATCAGCTTTAAAGAAAAAAGGTATTGACGAACTTTTAGACGCAATTAATCTACAGTCATCTGACCTTCAACTTAATGCTGATCCTCAAAAACCTGCCACCGGCTTTGTTCTTGAAGCAAATGTTGAGAAAGGTAAGGGTATTACCGCAAGTGTGGTTGTTACAAACGGTACATTAAAAATGAGAGATAATTTGGTTTGCGGTTTAACATGGGGGAAGGTCAAGATAATGACAGATCAAAACAAAAAGGCAGTAAAAGATATTGCTCCTTCACATCCTGCCTTAATATCAAGTTTTGATTCACTCCCCGAACCGGGTGATATTTTCCATGTTGTGGGTAGTGAAAAAGAAGCCAAAGAGATCATAAATGAGAAAAAGGTAATGTGGGAGCAGAATAAGTTAAGATCTAATAAAACAGTTACTTTGGAAACCCTGTTTGCTCAGGCGCAAGGTGAGATAAAAAAGATAAAAATAATTTTAAAAGCTGATGTTGTAGGTACACGCAGCGCGTTAGAAGATATATTCAGTAATTTCTCTTACAGAGATGTATCCTTGGACATTATCCATGCCGGACTTGGGGATGTGAGTGATAATGATATATTTTTAGCTTCTTCGTCCAATGCCTTAATAATGGGTTTTAAAATAAAAATTCCTAAAAGTTTAATAAGAACCATTGATAAAGAAAATATAAATGTTCATATGTTTAGTACTGTTTTTGAGATCGAGGACTATTTGAAAGAGCTCATTGAATCAGGTGAGGAAAAAGAGCAAGTTGAGAAAACAATTGGAAGCGCTGAAATAAGAGCTATCTTTAATGCCGGAAAGAATAAAATAGCAGGATGTTATATGAGAGAAGGCGAAGCAAGACGAAATGCTTTTGTTCGAATTTATAGAAAAGGCGAGCTAATACATGAAGGAAAAATTGATTCGCTTAAACGTGGAAAGGATGATGCAAAAAATGTAAAGCAAGGGCTTGAATTTGGAGTAAAGATCAACAGCTATAATGATATTGCGGAAGGGGATACCATAGAATTTTATATCTATGAATAGTGGGTTAATATTCCGGAAGGCATGAAATTATGAGTAGATCAAGTAATAGTGTTTATAAAAGCAAATTAATGTCATTATTAAAAAGAAGGATAATGGATATTATTGTTCATGAAATAGATGACCCGAGGATTAAAAACTGCATCATTAAGCATTTGGAACTAAATAAGGATAATACTATTGCTTATGTGTACATTGAGAATAATATCACCAAGGTAGATCCGATAGAATTAGAAAAAATATTGATGAAGGCAAAAGGATTTATATATAAAAAATTAAAAAAAGATTTGATAATTAAAAGAGTTCCTGACCTTGTTTTTAGATATGATAGGTCAACGGATTATTTCTTTAATATTAATGAAAAGATCAATAGGATCAAGAGTGAAAAAAGAAATAAAGAATTTAAAAGAGAAAATAAAGAAGACCAATAATTATTTGATAATGGCACATAAAAATCCCGATCACGATGCTTTCGGATCCATGTATTTTATGACGAATTATTTAAAGAAAATGAATAAAAATGCTTATTGGGACATTCATAGTGAGATCTCTTCCGTTTATCATAATATGCTTGACGATATAAGAGATGAACATTATAAAGATGAAAAAATAGATTGTATTATTACGCTTGATTCAGCTAATTTGGAAAGAACCGGTTATACGGGGAAAAGGTATTTTACAATAAATATTGATCATCATGTCTCAAATTCAAGATATGGGGATATAAATTATGTGAGACCTGATCTTTCATCCACAGCTGAGGTATTATATAACATTTTTTGGGAAAATAAATTTGATATAAACAAGAAATTTAAAAAATCAATTTTATTGGGAATATTAGGTGATACCGGATTTCTGAAATATGATAATGCAACAAAAGATACCATAGCTATTGTGTCGAAACTCACTGATGGTATAAAAATATTTGATATATACAAAGAATTTAATCGTATACTTACCAAAGATCATCTTAATTTTTTGAAGACAATGATCAGTCTTTTACAAGAAGATGAGAATATTTATTATATTGCATTGAATGAAGAAATTTTGAAAAGATCTAATTTATTATATGAAGATATATCAAATTTATTTACAATATTTAGAGATATTCAAGATGCTGAGAATATCATATTGTTTAGAGAGGTCAAAAAAGGTGTTACAAGGGTTAATTTCCGAGGTAATAACACATTAGATCTAAACAAGGTTGCATCTTATTTTGGCGGCGGCGGACATGCTAATGCAGCTGCATGTACTGTGACAGGAACATTTGATACAATAGTTAAAAATGTTATGAATATAACAAAAAAATATGCAAAAGAAGAAAAATGATACTATTAATGGGATCTTATTGGTAAATAAACCAAAAGGTCCGACCTCATTTGATGTTTGTGAGAAGATAAAGAGAAAATTTAATTTTCAAAAGGTGGGGCATAGTGGTACACTTGATCCAAGTGCGGAAGGATTGCTCGTATTGGGAATTAATCGAGCAACAAAAATAATGAGATTTTTATATAAAAAAAGTAAAAAATACATACTTACTATACAATGGGGAATAAAAACGAAATCATGGGATATGGAAGGAGATATTATTGAAGAGAATGATTGTGAGCCTTCCATAGAAGAGATAAAAGAAAAATTCAAAGAATTCATTGGTGAACACGATCTCCCAATTCCCTTCTTTTCTGCAAAAAAGATAAAAGGAAAAAAGATGTATGAAATGGCACGTAAAAATGAAATGGTCAATATTAAAAAAAACATGTATTTTAAAAGTATTGAATTCATTGATAATAATAAAATAGCGGTGGTTTGCTCGGAGGGCACTTATGTGAGAAGCTTGGTATATATGATAGGCGAATCTTTGTCATGTCCTGCCACATTAAAAACGCTCGTTCGTGTTAAGAACAATAATTTTTCATTGGACCATGCAGAAAAGTTGGATGATATATTGAATAAAAGTACAATAAATGATATAATAATAGATTATAATGATGCTCTTTTACATCTCTCTCCTCTATATATTGATAAAGCAACATTTGAAGATATAATGTTGAACAATTACAGTAATTTGTATCTTGCAAAACCCGGCACATATAGATTACTTTACAGAGGAGATATGGTAGGAATATATGATGTGAATGACAATGGATTTAAAATCATAAAGATTACCTAATACTTGATACCATTCCAATATGGTGATTCGGTTTTAGGCGCATAGGAGGCAAAAATGATCGAGAAACAAAAAATCCAAAAATTGATCGGTACTTACGGGAAAAATGAGAAAGATTCCGGTGGTATTTCAGTGCAGATTGCTATCTTAACAGAAAAGATAAATCACCTTTCCGAACACTTAAAATCTCATAGAAAAGATTTTAGCAGTAGAAGGGGTCTTTTAAGATTAATAGCAAGAAGGAAAAAATTACTGGCTTATTTGAAGGACCACAATTATGAATCTTTTATCAAAATCAGTAAGGATATTAAAAGTTAGGAGGAAAAACTTTGAAAGAATATAATTTAGTTTTGAATGGAAACCAGACATTAAATGTCAGGTTAAATTATTTAGCAAAACAAGCTAATGGAACGGCGTTACTAACAATGGGTGAAACTGTTGTAATGGCAAGTGTGGTAATGTCAAATAAAGATGAGGAAAATCTTAATTTTTTCCCGCTCTCAGTTGAGTATAGGGAAAAAACTTATGCAGCCGGAAAAATTCCAGGGGGATTTTTTAAAAGAGAAGGTAAACCCTTGGAAAATGAAGTATTATCGTCAAGAGAAATTGACAGACCTATTCGGCCATTATTCCCGGATTGGTTAAAAAGACAAGTTCAGATAAGTGTTTTTGTTCTTAGCTATGATGGCATAAATTCACCGGATACCTTAGGCATAACAGCTGCTTCTTTGGCACTTATGATCTCTGATATTCCCTTTGATGGTCCTGTTGTAGGAGTGAAACTTGTTAACCATAATGGTGAATGGCTTGTAAATCCGGATTTATCAGCAGTAGATATGTCAAATGTTATCAATCTTTCGGGGAAAGATGCAAATGTTCTTATGCTCGAAGGTAATCTTGCTGAAATGAATGAAGCAGAATTTTTGAAAGGTCTTAATACGGCGTCAGAATTTATTCAAAAGGTGTCTGATTTTCAGCGTCAAATACAGAATGAAGTTGGTAAAGAGAAATTAAAAAAGCCTGAAACAACTAAAACCCTTGACGGAGAGATAATAAATAAACTTGAATCCGCCATAAAAGAGAAGTTTTATGGAATTTACGAGATAGATGGTAAATTTAATAAGGGGAATTATTTGAATAAAATCGTTGATGATTTTTTAGTTGATTATGATGAAGAATTGCATCAAATGATAAAACATCAGGCAGATCTTATATTTCAAAAATTAATGAGACAAAAATTGCTCAAAGATAATATTCGAATGGATAATAGAAAACCCGAAGATATCAGACCAATTTCAATTGAGATAGGTGTATTGCCCAGAGCACATGGTTCAGCTGTGTTTACACGAGGTGAGACACAGGCATTGGTCAGTGCAACCCTTGGAACATTTTATGATGAGCAGATCATTGATAACTTGGAGGGTGATGAGAGAAAACGTTTTATGCTTCATTATAACTTCCCGCCATTTTCAGTTGGTGAAATAGGTTATTACAGAAGCATATCGAGAAGAGAGATCGGCCATGGTCATCTTGCAGAAAGATCATTTTATAATCTTTTACCTGATGAAAAAGAATTTCCATATACGGTAAGGGTCGTATCGGAAATATTGGAATCTAACGGTTCTTCTTCTATGGCAACAGTTTGTGGAACATCTCTGGCACTAATGCAGGCAGGTGTCCCTTTAAAGAAGCCCGTTGCCGGTGTTGCATTAGGACTTGTGAAAGAAGGTGAAGAATATGTGATCTTAACTGATATACTGGGTGCTGAGGATCATTGGGGTGATATGGACCTTAAAGTTACAGGAACCTATAATGGTATAACTGCCATACAAATGGACCTTAAAATAGAAGGTATTTCCAAAGAGATATTTGCAAAAGCATTGGATAAAGCGAAAGCCGGGAGAGAGTATATTTTAAATAAGATAGTTGATGTTATACCCCATGCAAATAACGAATTATCAAAATATGCGCCTAAAATTAAAAGGATCCATGTTCCCGAAGATAAGGTAGGAAATGTTATTGGTTCAGGTGGAAAGACAATTAAAGCCATACAGGAACAGACGGGAACAACCATTAGGATCGAAGATCACGGAGAGATCAGTGTTTTCGGTACAGATGAGAAGAACTTTAATCTTGCCATATCTTATATTCAAACTATTGGAAGTGGTCCAAAAAGAGGAAATAAATATACAGGTAAGATAGTTCGTATAGAAGCTTATGGCTTTTTTGTAGAATTAGCACCGGGATTAAAGGGCTTGTTGCATAGATCGCAGTTCAAGGATAATTTTGATGAAGTAAAGAATAACTATAAACTCGGTGATCTCATCGATGTTACGGTAAAAAGCTACGAATTTAGAAGCGGGAAAATAGATCTGACACAAAAAGATTGAAAGAAATAGAGGTTAAGGTCGCTTTATTGGACCATTTTCATGGGTTGGAATTGCCTTCCTATGAAACAGATGGTTCAGTAGGCTTTGACCTGAAAGCTGCTTGTGAAAAAGAAATGGTTATTTTAGCGGGCAAGGTCCTGCTGATCCCCACAGGTATGAGGATTGAGATACCAATCGGATATGAGTTACAGATCCGCCCCCGTTCCGGTCTTGCTTTAAAGAACGGTTTAGGAATATTAAATTCCCCAGGTACTATTGATGCGGATTATCGTGGCGAAATTAAGATAATATTAATAAACCTTTCAAATGATAATTTTATAGTTAAGAGGGGAATGAGGATTGCACAAGGTGTTATTTCCCCGGTTTATAGAGCAAAATTTACTGTCGTTGATAAATTGAGCGTTTCAAAAAGGGGGAGTGGTGGATTTGGTCACACGGGGACATAATCTACTGTTCCTTGACACATCATTACCATTTTTTTCTTGCGGATTTTTATATAAGGAACACATTCAGGAAGAGTTCTATCCTTTAAAAGATTCTCACTCGATAGGGTTGGAAGAGCGCATAGAGAAATTTATTAGTAAATATAAACTGAAATTAACCGATTTCGATGATTTTATTTATAATTCAGGACCGGGTTCCTTTACCGGGTTAAGGATAGGTGCCGCCTTTTTAAAGGGTCTAACATCTTCATTGGGAAGATCTTTGTTTTATATTCCTCTAAATATAATTATTAAGAATATGTTAAGTGACGGCTCGCCTAAAACCGTTTATATAAGGAATGCCAAAAAACGAGAATTTTATTTTATGATAAAGGGTATGGATAACTTTTCTATGATCTCTATAAAGGATCTGGAAAGTAAGTTCTCTCAATATAAAATATTATACGATGGTAATCTTGAATATGAATTTAAGCATGAGGATTATCATATTTTACCTAAATACTTTATTAAAAATATAAAACATGCTAAAATAATAAAAAAGGGAATATTGATTTTTTCGTATATCAATAATCCTGATATTAGGTGAGCTTATGAAAAAGATTTCTTTTTTATTGATAATTATGGTATTTTTCTTTTCTAAATCATTTTCTTCTCCCATTATCAGAAATCCTTATTTTGCCGGCTCATTGTCGTGGTATTATCCTGGGCTGGGTCAGATATACAATGGCAAAATATTAAAGGGATCCTTGTTTTTTACAAGTGAACTTGCTCTGTTATATATTGGAAGTAATCTGGTTAGTGATGTAAGCTTTAAATTGGAAGAAAGTATTATTGTAAATCCAAAAAATAATATTTCCAGAGCAGATAAAAATATTTCTATTGTATTATTCACAACATTGGGGCTGCTTCATATTTATAATATTGTTGATGCTGCATCTGATTCGATAAAACATAATTTTAATAATAAAATTTTACTTATTGAACCAAAGATACCGCCTGTATTCCTTGCACTATCTTCCTTTATAATGCCGGGTACGGGGCAAATGTATAATGGGGATATTAAGAAGGGCTCGGAACTTTTATTTTACAACCTATTATTAAGGAGCTGGAAAGTTTTTATTGATTATGATTTTAAAAATAGAAAGGGTGAAGAATATAGCATGATAAATTGGAATAATCTTAATGATAATGACAAGATAACTTTTATATCTTATACGTTAATAAATTATATTTTCAGGTTATATTCTGCTTATGATGCCTATACAGAAAGTAATAAAAAATTAAATTTATCGATGACAAATGATTGGGATAATAACAAACTTTTTTTAGTTGGTATTAAATTTTGAAGAAATATTTTTTAATTGTTTTCTTATTTGTTTTAAGTTTCGCATATTCTTCAAATGTTGTACTATTCATTTCTAAGAGCGAGAAAAATGTTGATATTAAGATCACACTTTCAAATTTTTTATCAAATGATATAATCTCATCTTTAAAAGCGGGTGAGAAGGTGAGCTTCTCTCTTTCAATCGTAAAATCAGCTTTTTTAAAGAACAAAATCATAAAAATTTTTAAATTGAATATTCAGTTTGATACTATTAACAATAAATTTCGTTTAAGTAGAGATGGAAAAGAAATATTTTTTGATTCCTATGAACAATTATTAAAGAATATTTCAGTATTTAAGGTAAGTGTAAAAAGAAGCGATTATAATAGTAAAAATTTAAAGGGGATCGTATCTATTAAAGGGATACCGGCAGTGGGTATTTTCGGGCTTATATACAAAATCTTTTTTAATTTAAATTATTCCATTGTTTTTAAAATAGGGTAATATGAAAGGAACAAAAAGGAATCTTCTTTATTTACTACTAATAACATTAATGATAATTATTTTTGTAATTATATTAAAACAATTACCTCTTTTTTCTTTAAATAATAAAAAATTTATTTATTTTGTAATAATTCAACTGATATTGTTATTATTATTGGCACTAGCTTTCTTATTTGTTGCCCTAAAAGGTATTTTATATTTCTTTTATGAAAACAAAAAAAAGGTATTAGGGAAAAGGATAAGAACTAAATTTTTTAATATAATTTTTCTCATTGTTATTATTATTTCGCTTCCTTTCAGTGCCTATCAAATATTTTTTACAAATTACTTATTTAAAAAATGGGGAGGTGCAGAATTACAAGTATCTGTTAATAATAATCTGGAATTTTCAAAATATTTAATAAGTGGAAAAGCTAAGCAAATATTTGACAGGTTAAAACAGTTCCCTGAAAATCCCTATCCCATATATTCAGGAAACATTAAGATGTCTAATAATAATTATATATACAATGATGGCAAGATCATTGTTAATAAAAACGGGAAATATTATTACAGTAAGTTAGATGCAAAGGAGATATCATTTATTGAAAAATCAAGAAAAAATTATGAAAAATTTTTATATGATGTAAAATTCAGAAAAAAAGCATCAAAATATTTCCTTATCATTTCCATAATTATTATGTTCATTTTTCTATTTGTCCTCGCATTTTGGATTGCAGGGTATTTTGGTAAGGATTTTATTGCCTCTATCGATAATTTACTTCAAGGTACAAATGAGCTAAAGAATGGCAATTTTGATTTTAAGATCAATAAAATATCCTCTGATGAATTGGGCACCTTAACGGATAGGTTCAATGAAATGGTCAATATTATCAAAATAAATCAAGAAAAATTAAGAGCGGAGCGTGATTATCAAATGGAACTTTTTACTCTATTGACTACCCCTATTTTGGTATTTGACAAAGATATGAGTATCAATTTTTCAAACAAGGCATTTGAATCCGTGTCGCAGTATATTGACGAAAGCAGTATGAATGAGATCACCGAACTTATAGGTTCCAATATTAAGGATAACCTCATAAAAATAAAAAAGAGATTCGGCAATCGATTCTTTTTAATAACAATAATAAAATTTAAATCCATCCGCGAAGGGCATCTTGTCATCCTGGAGGATTTTACAGATGTTCTGCAGAAGAGAATGGTTGAAATGTGGCAGCAAATGGCAAGAAAATTGGCTCATGAATTAAAAAACCCCTTAACCCCAATATCCTTATCCATTGACAGGATCTATAAAAAATTTACTGAAAATGACCCGGAATTCCCCAATATATTTAAAGAAAATACCAAGATCATCAAGGAAGAGATAAAGAGATTATCGGATCTCATCTCCCATTTTAATAAATTTGCAAAATTACCACCACCTCAAATGGCTTTGTTCAACTATAAGAAGTTTCTGTATGATGTGGTTCTTCTATACAAGGATAATATTAATAAGGATATAAAAATTGATTTTTCTTATAATTGCAAAGAGGAAAAAGTGCTGGGTGATGAACTCCAACTGAAGCAGGTCTATATTAATCTTTTTACCAATGCTATCGAAGCAATAGATTCAAAAGGTAATATAAATATAAAAGTTGAATGCGATGAAAAATTTATCTATACATATTTCAAAAATGATGGACCTAAGATTTCAAAAGAAAATGTTGATAAGATTTTTGAGATTTATTATTCTACAAAAAAAACAGGTTCGGGTTTGGGGCTTACAATGGTGAAGAGGATTATTGAGGAACACGATGGTTCCATTGCTCTTGAACCCAATACAGCAGAAGGTACCTGTTTTAAAATATCATTAAGAAGGATATAATGAAATGTGTCATATGCAATGGAAAAACCCGGAATAAAGATCATATATGTGATAAATGCCGTGAGAATATCTTAGAAAAACCGAGGTATCAATGTAATTTCTGCCATACACCGTTAAACAATGCTATTGGGTTATGTTATTTTTGTAAAAGATCAAAATACTTTTTCAATGAACTCTTTAATTTGGGATATTATAAATATGCTATGGGGGATTTGGTAAAAAAAATAAAATTCAGGGAAAATATTAAACTTGCACATTACCTTGGAATTTTCATGGGTGAAGAATTGCAAAAGAGGTATGAGGACCTCGATTACATTTTTCCAATTCCAATTGGTAATAAAAGGTTCCATGAGAGAGGCTTTGATCAGGCATTTGAGATTGCAAAAGGCGTTAAGAGGATTATAAAAATTCCTGTAAAGACAAACATTATATTAAAAAATGAAATTCCACCATTAGAAGATATGAAAAGGGTAGAGCGTTATAAAACAATGAACAAAGCTTTTTATTTACAAAATAAAAGTAATAAATTTATGGGGAAGAATATTTTAATAATTGATGATGTATTTACTACAGGAGCTACTACAAATAATTTTGCAAAAGTTTTAAGGAAATTGCAGCCTAATAGGATCATTGTGGGAGTGTTGGCAAGATGAAAAAAAAGGTCTTTATAATTTATTCTTCTGCAGAATGGAGTGATGAACCTTATTTAAATGTTCACCATTATGCAAATGAATTGAATAAACTTGGACATAAAGTAATTTTTATCGAATCTATCGGCCTTAGAAAGCCGCAAATTAAAAAAAGCGGTTTTGACAAAATAAGGGTTATTAAACGCATATTGAAGTTGCTCTTTATACCTTTAAGAAAAAGACGCAATGTATTGGTATTAACACCATTTTATTATCCCGTAGAAAAGTTAAATTTTTTATTTTATCTTATTTTAAATATTCAGTTATTTTTGTTAACTGCATTGAAAAAGCGTATTCATTGGGTATTTTTACCTACATTTTACACATTGCTTAAAATTCGAAAAAATGAAACGGTTATTTATCATGCAGTTGACAATTATTCTGAAAATGTTGGTGTAAATAGTCAAAAAATTGATCGCTTGGAAAAACTTATGGTTCAAAGTGCCCGTTATGTT
>CAYVPX010000019.1:12122-13297 GCA_964453935.1 uncultured bacterium
ACAAAATATTCCTATCCCATGAAATACTTGGAATATTTACTCGCAGGATTGCCTATTTATTCTACTAAACTTCCCTCATTATTAAATGAAAAATACTTGTCTTTTATTGAGAAAGGTGATAAAATAAAAGTGGAACATTATTCAGAAGAAAAAAAAGCGGAGATAATGAATTATGCACGACAATTCTGCTGGACTAAACGAATAAATGATTTCATAAAATTGATAGAGGGTAATTTATGAGTTGGCTATTCTTAATAATAGGTGCTGTAATCGGTGGGTTCCCCGGTGCAATTATAGGTTATATTATTGGTGCTGTAATTGATGCCGGTGCAAAAAATAATAAAGAAAATGCTAATAAAAATTATCAAAGAAACACATATCAAAATCCAACCGGAAGTGAAAAGCAAAGCGGTCTTACATATGAGGTAAAAAAACTCATTGATGCAATGTTGTTAATAGCAAATGCCGATAACGAGATCACCCATGAAGAGGTTTCATTTATTATTAATTTTTTTGTGAACAGCGGAGTTTCAAATGTAAATGCTTTGAGTTCTTATATTACCCAAAAAATGGCAAACATGCCCAATATATTCACCACATGTAATGAAATAAATAAATTTTTAAATTATACGGAAAAACTCTATTTTTTGGATATACTTTTTAAGATAGCACTAAGCGATGGTTTTATATCAAATAATGAGCTTAAAAAAATTCGGCAACTTGCGCATTTATTAAAAATAAAAAGTAATGATTTTTTTAATATTCAAAATCCCTATATATCAGAAAATCAAAGAACAGATACAGGATACAGTTCGGGCTCATTTGATCCATATAAAGTTTTAGGCGTTAGCCGAGATGCTACTACTGATGAGATAAAAAGAGCTTATCGTAAACTTGCTAAGAAATTTCATCCGGATCGGTTGGTAAATGCCAGTGATGATTTCAGAAAGATGGCTGAAGAAAAAATGAAGGATATCAATAGGGCATATTCGCTTTTGAATAATTAAAATTGAGAATTAAATCCAAAAGAAAAGAAAAAATATAATTACCACTGAGGACACCTGTCTGCGAGCACCCTCGCTCAGGCAGGCAGAGGTCACTGAGAGTGAAGAAAAAGAGAAAGTCATTCAGAGGGAACTTGTTCCCGTAGGAATCTCATTTTTTGCTTTTCACTA